>JBOGHQ010000421.1:0-5176 GCA_050744785.1 Acidimicrobiales bacterium
CCCGGGCCCTATTTACTCGGGAACGGCGGTTGGCAGTGAGGGGGCCGATGGGGAGCAGGGGGCGGGGGGCGCCGGGGGCCTTGGCCCACTGCTCCACGTGCCAGCCCCGCTTGCGGGCGATGGTGGCCAGCTTGGCCTCGGGGTTGACGGCCACGGGGTGGCCCACCGCCTCCAGCATGGGCAGGTCGGAAGCGGAGTCGGCGTAGGCCACCGACTCCTCCAGCCGCAGGCCCTCGGCGTCGGCGTAGTCCTTCATCACCAGGGCGCGGGCCTCGCCGGTGGGCGGACCGGCCAGCAGCTCGCCGGTGAGGCGGCCCTCGGCGTCCACGCCGAGCTTGGCGCAGACGATGTCGTCGAACAGCGGCCGCAGGGGGGCGATGGCGAAGTCGAGGGCGCCGGTGATGAGCACGGTGCGGTGTCCCAGGGCCCGGTGCTCCCGCACCCGCCGGATCCCGGCCGGGAAGGCCTTGCGGAGGATGAGGCCGGAGAACATCAGCCAGGTGTCCTCGTCCATCTGGGCCCGGGGCGCGCCCTCATAGCGGCGGTAGAAGTGGCGCAGGAAGTCCCCCCGGTCCCGCCGGTCGAGGGCCAGCAGGCCGGGCGCCTCCCGCAGGGTCCGCAGGACGAAGCGGGCCCGCTCGCCGGCGGGCAGGTGGCGGGTCGCCAGCCAGGCGTAGGACTCCACCACGTTGGACGCGATGAGGGTGTTCTCCAGGTCGAAGGCGGCCAGGTGGCGATCGGGCGACAGGACCGCCCGCCGGCCCCGGTCCTCCCGCGAGGCGCTGCGCCGCTTGCCCGGCGTGGTGCGCACCCGGGCCTGGGCCACGATCGACGGCAGGTGAACGTCCTGCACGAAGTGGGCCCAGTCGACCACGGCGGGATCGAAGTTGAAGGCGGCCCGGTCCGGCTCCGGCAGCTGCTCGTACAGCGCCAGCAGCCGGTCGATCTTGAACACCGCCTCGGCCTCGGCGTAGGCGCCGTACAGCTCCACGTAGCCGAGGGCCCGCTCGGCCTGGGTGCGGCGGTCCTCCAGCCGGGACGACAGCTCGGCCTGCTTGCCCCGGATGGGCAGGGAGGTGATGGCCTTCTCGGCCGTCGAGAGGACCTTGGTGGCCCGCTGGAGCTGGCGCTGCACCCGGCCCCGGCCGGGGAAGGACCACTCGGGCACCACGATGGGCTGGCCCTCGGCGTCGTAGAGGGGGTTGGCCTCGAACCACTCCTGCACCAGGCGGACGAGGCGCCGGTAGCGCAGCGGGTTGCGGGCGCCGGAGGCGACCTGCACCACGTCGGGGCCGGCCGGGTCGGGGCCCCGGGCGGCCACGGCGAGGATGGCGGCCACCACCAGGTCCACGGGGATGACGTCCACCACGCCCTCGGGAATGCCCGGGAACTCCTTCAGCAGGCCCCGCCCGTAGGAGATGATCACCGGCTCGGCCATTCGAAAGCCGCGGATCCAGCCCGGCCGGGGCTCCTCCAGGGCCGACTCGATGATGGAGGGCCTCACGATGCTGAGCGGCAGGTCACCCCGGACGTCGAGCAGGGCCCGCTCGCCCAGGGCCTTGGTGTAGGCGTAGGCATCGGGCCAGCCCAGCGCCTTGGCCCGCGACCGGCCCGCCTCCACCATGTGGTCCCGCACCCACTCCAGCCGCAGGCGCTCGAGACGCTCGGCCAGCAGGGGGCCGCCGGCCGCCCCCAGCTCGGCCCGCGCCTGCTTGGCGAAGGCGGCCAGGCGCTCGGGCTGGCGGCTGGTGGTGTCGGCGTCGGAGCGGGCGTGCCGGGAAGCCTCCACCTCGCCGGCCCAGTCCACCTCCACCGCGAAGGGCGTGTCGGGCAGGAGCGCCTCAGGCGACTCTCCCCGACGGGTGCCGGCCACGTAGGCGGTGGAGACGGCGATGAGGTGGGGGAGGGGCCGGTCGCCGGCCGCCTCCAACAGCACCTTGGCCACCCGGGACGGGCCCAGCAGGTTGACCTCCACCGCCGCGTCCAGGGGGGAGTCGAAGCTCACCGAGGCGGCGGAGTGGATCACCACATCGCAGGAGGCGAGGAGAGCCCGGCCCTCGTCGTCTAGGCCCAGGCCGTCCACCGAGACGTCGCCGGCCGCCACCTTGAGGCGCCGGCCGATCTCTTCGTCGAAGCGCTCGCCCCACTCCTCCCGCAGGCGGTCGAAGCAGTCGTTGCGTACGATCTCCCGGCGCACCCGCTCAGCGGCGGGGGTGCGCTTGCCGGCCCGGACGACGACCACCACCTCGCAGCCGGGCACGGCCCGCAGCAGCCGCTCCACCAGCGCCGTGCCCAGAAAGCCGGTGCCGCCGGTGACGGCGATCCGCCTGCCATCGAGCCGCTCGGTGATCACGGGCCCCATGTCTACCAGTTGGTAGACAGCCTGACCAAGCCGCCTCTACCATTCGGTAGATGGCGTCGACGACGGGGGAGCGGGTCCTCACCGCCGCCGTCGAGTCCTTCGGGACCCACGGCTACGAAGCCACCTCCCTCGACGACCTGGCCAAGGGCCTGGGCCTGCGCAAGCAGACCATCCTCTACTGGTACCCCAGCAAAGACGCCCTGCTGGCGGCGGTGATCGACCGCACCGCCGCCGACCTGGCCGCCGCCCTGGACCGCAGCCTGGCCCGGGCCGGCGCGGGCTGGCCCCGGGTGGAGGCCCTGGTGAGGTCGGTGTTCCGCATCTCCGTGCGCCGGCCCCAGCTGCTGGGCGTGGTGCGGGAGGCCAGCCGCCTCGGCCCCCCGGCCGCCACCCGTCTCCTGGCCGCCTTCGAGCCCCTCATGGCCCGGGCCACCGGCTTCCTGGCCGCCGAGATGGCGGCCGGCCGGATGCGCCAGCAGGACCCACGGATGGTCCTCCTGGCCGCCTACTCGGCGGTGCTGGGCATGGCCACCGAGGTGGAGGTGCTCCAGGCCTTGGGCTTCCAGCCCACCGCCCGCGACCTGGTGCGCCGGCGGGACCAGCTGCTGTCGTTCCTGCGGTCGGCGCTGGGTGTGGAGGACGGGGCGGCGGGCTGGCCCGCCGTCCTCACCCGGCGATGAGCCAGGTGCCGAGGAAGGCCCAGACCAGGGTGTTCATCCGGTTGCTGAGACCGGTGAGGTCCACCAGGTCGGTGCGCCACGACCCAGCCTCCACCGACCCGAGCGACAAGGTGCCCTGCTGGCGGGCCACGTCGATGGCCAGTTCCGTGGCGGCGTAGGAGACCAACGCCCGGTACGAGGTGGACGAGGTGGTGGCCCGGAAGCGAGCCGCCCCGGGTGCCGCCGAGGTGGGCCAGGGCAGCCCCAGGACGGTGCGGGCCCCGAGCGCCTCGGGCATCGCCTGGATCCCGGCGTAGGCGGCCGAAGGGGCCAGGACGGTGCCGTAGGTGGGGAACCAGAGGTTGGTGAAGGCGGCCCGCAAGCACTTGGCCGCTAGCTCCGGCGAGCCGGCGATGGCCAGGGCCACGGCGCCGGCCCGGCGCAGGGCGGCCACCTCGGGGCCACAGTGGCCCGCCTCCTGGGCCGTCACCGACGTGGTGGTGGTGCGGGAGGCCAGGCCGGCCGCCAGCCCGGCGTCGGGGCCGGAGCCCACGACGACACCCACCACGCCGTTGAGGCCCTGGCGGCGCAGGGCGGAGGCCAGTTGCACGCCGGCCAGGCGAGCGGTCATCTCGGCCGGCACCACGCTGGGCCCGGCGATGGCGGGATCGGCGGGGAGCAGCCACGGGGTGCCCTCCGGCGGCGCCACGCCGAAGCCGCCGACGAGGGCGTCGACGCGCTCCACGAGGGAGGCCACGGCATCGGCGTCCTCGGCGGCGGCCGTCTCCAGCTGGACTGGGAGCCCGCCCACGCCCCCCGCGGCGTTGGCGGCGGCCACTCGTTGCCGGACGACTTCGGCCACGTCCTTGCCCTCGGCTGCCATGGTGCCGGTGGTGGGCACGACCAGCCCGAGCCGCAGCGGCGCCGGCGCCACCGTTTCCCGCGACCGGGCCAGGGCCTGGCCGGCCACCGAGGTGGGGTCCGGGGTGGTGGACGGCGCCGGGCCCGTCCCGACCAGCCCTTCGCCGGCGCCGGTGATGTCGACGTCCAGGTCGCCCGAGGCCTCGTCCACCGCGGTGGAGGGGGCGGTGGTGGTCGGGACGGCGGTGGAGGGGGACGAGGCCTGGAGCGGTAGGGGCGGCTCGGAGCGGTCGGCGATCAGGAAGAACGTGCTGACCAGGGCGGCCACCAGTACCAACGTGCCCCGGCGCCGGACGGGCCGATCTCCGCCCCCGCTGGCGGCGTCCTCGGCGGCCGCCGGCGGGTTGGTCATGGCCACGAACGGCTGGGCGCGCAGCCAGGACCGCAGCCGGGACAGTTCCGACACGTAGCGCTGGCAGCGGTTGCAACCGAGGACGTGCGCCCCGGCCCGGTCGCCGCCCTCACCGTCGAACCAGGCCCCGAGGTCCTGCTTTCGCGGGTGGGGGCGGAGGATCACTGGACCCGTCTCGACGACAGGAGCCGGCTCGCCTTGCGGCGGGCGGCGTGCAGGCGTGACATCACGGTGCCCACGGGGACCCGCTGGACCTCGGCGATCTCGGCGTAGGAGAGGTCCATGACCTCCCGGAGCCAGAGCGCCTCGCGAAGCGGTGGGGACAGGCGCTGGAGCAGGACCCACGCCGCGGCCATCTCGAGGGCGGCGACCACCACTTCGTCGGGCGGCGGAATGGGCGAGGCGTCGTCCTCGGTGAGGACGGCGACGGGCTTCTGCGAGCGCAACCGCTCGAAGCAGCAGTTGCGGACGATGGCCAGCAGCCAGGTGTCCAGCTTGGCGGGGTCGGCCGTTCCCCAGGCGCGCCACGCCTTGAACCAGGCTTCCTGACAGACATCCTCGGCGGAGTCAGCGCCGAGGATGGCGCGCGCATAGTGGAGTGCATGCTTGGCCTTCGATCGGTGGAAGTCCTCGAAGGAGGTCATTCGGCCTTTGCACTTGAGAGACGACGCGCAGCGATCGAATATTCGACTCTTCTGCCTCGCTGACCTGCCCGTACGGCGATACCGCCCATCATGGCCGAACAGAGCCGGAGGATCTTGGCAAAGGGGATTCGGACCAGGCGCCGGCCGACAGACCGGTCAATCCCGACGTTGCGGCGGGGTGTAGCGCTTGCTGGGCCGGGGTGGCGGGGGCGGGCGGGGGCCGGCCCCGGCGTCGCCC
>JBOGHQ010000422.1:0-10970 GCA_050744785.1 Acidimicrobiales bacterium
CCTTCACCCTCGGCACCGGCTCCGCCGCCGCCACCGGGCCCGCCCCCGCCCGCGGCGGAAGCCCCCGTCGCCCCGGCACCGGTCCTGATCGGCGACCGGGACCCGCCCCGCACCGCCTACGCCCGGCTGGAGTGCGCGGAGGCGGTGGTGGTGGGCCGGGCCTTCCCGCTGGAGGTGGGTCTGTCGCCGGTGCCGGTCGCCGGGGTGAGCGGCCCCGCCCTGGAGCGGCCGCCGTCCAGCCGCGGCCCCTACACACTGGTGGTGCAGGTGGTGGCCGACGGCTTCCGGCCGCTGGCCGGGGCGGGCTGGCGGCACGAGCTGGCGGTCACGGCCGACGCTCCGTGGCCGTCCGTCACGGTGGAGCTGGTGGCCGAGCCCGGTGGCACCGGCGTGGGCGCCCGCGCCATCCAGGCCATGTTCTCGGTGGACGGCCAGACCGTCGGCTTCGCGGTGCGGCCCGTGGCCGTCGTGGCCGACGAGTCGCAGCTGGGCGTCCCCACCGGCCACCCGGAGGCCGAGGCGGTGACGGTCTCGGTGCCGTCGGAGATGGAGGCCCCGGACCTCACCATCCGGATCGTCACCGGCAAGGCGGGCGCCGAGGGCCGGCTGCTGTGGACCTTCGAGACGCCCGCCGGCCTGGGTGTGCCGGCTCCCGCCGAACCCCTGGTCACCGACATCGGCGAGCGGCCTGAGGCATTCACCCGGGCCCTCGTGAGGGGCGTGGATACCAGGGAGGAGACCACCGGTTCGTCGTCGTTCCTCCGCGGCGTCGGGCTCACCGTGGCCGACCAGATGCCGCCGGAGGCCCAGCGGCTGCTGGCGACCGTGGCCGAGCGGGTCACGGGCCGCGCGCCGCGGGTGTTCCTGCTCTCCGAGGAGCCCCACGTGCCGTGGGAACTTGCCCTCCTCGATCCCCCCATCGACGCCGCCGCCCCGCCCTTCCTGGCCGCCCAGTGCGACGTGGGGCGCTGGGTGCTGGGCCAGCGCCGGCCGCCCCTCCCGCCGCCCACCTCGGTGCCGGCCCGCACCATGGCCGTGGTCACCGGGAACTACGGCAGCCGCCTGCCCCGGCTGTTCGAAGCGGAGCGGGAGGCGGAGCAGCTGCGCCAGCGCTACGCCGCCGCGCCGGTGGGGGCGGTGGCCACCGAGATCCTCGGCTGCCTGAGCGGCACGCCGGACGCCGAGGTGCTGCACTTCGCCGTGCACGGCACCTACGACCAGGGCGGCGAGGACGAGGGCCTCATCCTCAGCGACGGGACCCGGCTGCAGCCCCTGGACGTGAAGGGCGCCTACCCCCTGAAGGGGACGCCGTTCGTGTTCCTGAACGCCTGCCAGGTGGGCAACGGCAACGAGCTCCTCGGCGACTACGCCGGCCTGGCCCAGTCGTTCCTCTACGCCGGCGCGGCCGGCGTGGTGGCCCCCCTGTGGTCGGTGAGCGACGCCGTGGCCCGGGAGCTGGCCCTCGACTTCTACGAGCGGGCCTTCGTGCCGGGCGCCACCGCGGCCGGCGTGCTGCGAGAGGCGAGGGCCCGCTACGCCGAGGCCGGCGGCGACGCCACCTGGCTCGCCTACCAGTTCTTCGGCCACCCGGCCATGGGCCTGCGGCGCTGACGCGGGCGCGCCCCGGGATGGCTGCGTAGCCTCTGCCGCCCGGACCCCGAACCGAGGAGGTCGCCATGACACTTGGGTCCTACGTCGCCGCCCTGCGGGGCACAGCCGAGCTGCCCGAGCCGGTCCGGCAGCAAGCCGCCACGGCCCGGAGCTTCGACCCCGACGAGTTGGCCGGCCTCGACGACGCCCGCCGCATCGAGGAGCACGTCGAGACCATGGAGCGCTTCACCGAGGAGCAGCCCGCGGCCCGCCTGCCGGATCGGTCGGTGCTGACCCTGGCCGGGCTGGCCGACGTGCGGTTCGGGGCCCGGCTCCTGGCCGCCGCCGACGCGGTGGAGAGTGACACCGGCATGAGCACCATCCGGGCCAGGGGCGCCCGGTCAGCCGACGTGCTGCTCTCCGATCCCGACGTGGAGCAGATGATCGCCGACATCGAGCGGGCCGCCCGCTACGACCCGGCCGCGGCGGCGGCCGGTGGCCCGGCGCCGGTGGACCTGGGCCTGCTGGAGAAGGAGCTCCAGGCCCAGGTCGACGCGGTGCTGAAGACCGGAGAGGCGGCCGTCCGGGACCTGGCCGGCGCGGTGGGCTGGGGAGCGGTGGCGGGCTCGGCCGGCAAGGCCATCGCCGGCGCGGTGCAACGCTCCGCCCTGCTCCAAGCCGCCGCCAAGGGCCTCAACTGGCTGAAGCGGCTGGCCCTGCGGGCCATCGAGGCCGGCTTCAAGGCCCTCCAGAAGGCGATCGGTGAGGGCCCGCTGGCGACGTTCCTCGACAAGGGTCGCCAGCGGCTGGCCGATTGGCTGGACGGCGGCGGGGTGGGGGACCTGCTGGGCCGCCTCCTCGACGCCGCCAAGGTGGCCCCGGCCTGCACGGAGCTGGTGCGGGCGGCGGGCGGCACCGAGCCCCAGCAGGCCGCCGCCCTGGGCGCGGCCACCCACGTAGCCGAACACGCCGAGCGGCTGGCCGGGGTCAGCGACAAGGTCACCGACGTGGTGGGCTGGTTCGGCGGCATGGTGTGGAAGTCCCCGGTCGGGCCCTACCTGGCGGCCGGCTTCGTGGTGGCCATCGGCGCCGCCATCTGGCAGGTGCAGGACCACCTCGACGCCACCGAGCCCTTCGCCCTCCCCGACGTCACCGAGGGGATGCGCAGCGCGGTGGCGGCCGCCGTCGCCACCGCCTGAGCCGGACGGTCCCGGCCCCGCCGAGGTGGAGATCCGCCCGAGGACACCGATCGACGACGAGCTGGTCCGCCGCCTGGCGCCGCTCTCGGGCGACGTGGTCGTGGACCTCGGCTGCGGGCCGGGCCGCACCCTGGAGCGGGCCGCCGAGGCCGCGCCCGGCGCCCGTCTGGTGGGGCTGGACTGGGACGCCGGGGAGCTGCAGGCGGCCGGCCAGGTGCTGGCCGGCGCCCCCGCAGCTTGGCTCCTCGTCCGCGCCGACCTCGCCGGCCCGCTCCCCCTCGCCACGGCGTCGGCGTCCAGGATCGTCTGCCACAACGTGCTGGGCGACGTCCCCGATCCCGCCGCCCTGCTGGAGGAGGCCAGCCGGGTCCTCCGGCCCGGCGGCACGTCGGTGTGGTCGTACACCGACTTCGAGAGCGTGGCCATCTCGGGCGGGGACGACGCGCTCACCCGTCGCATCGTCCAGACCTACGCCGACACGCCGGGGATCGATCCCTGCTGCGACGGGCGCATGGGGCGCCGCCTGCCCGCCCTGGTGGCCAGCTGCCCCCTCCGGCGCACCGCGGTGGGCACGTCGGTGGTCCTGAGCACCAGCCTGGCCGGGCTGGCCCTGGTCCGGATCAGGACCATGGTGGCGACCCTGCGGGACGCGGGCGCGGTGGCACCGGACGACCTGGCGGCGTGGCGTGCGAGCCTGGAGGCGGCCGACCAGGACGGCCGCTTCCTCTACGCCCACACCACCTACGTGGTGGAGGCGGAGCGGCCCTAGGTCGCTGCGTCCTCACCCACCGGAAGGGTGGACAGCTGGCGGGCGGGGCCGGCGACCGCCGCGGCCAGCAGCCGCTCCAGTCCCGACGCCAGCGCCTCGATGGTGGCCGGGCCGTAGTAGTCGGGCTTGTAGCTGATCTCGCCCCCGAGCCGGGTGCCGTCGTCGAGGAGGGTGATGCTCAACGGATGGAGCTGGCCCCGGGTGAACAGCTCGTCGGCGGGACGGACCACCACGCCGGCACCGGGCCGCCGGGCGTCGTGGGCCACCCGGAAGTACCCCAGCTCGACGGGGACGGCGGCGGCGACCTCGAGGGGAGCGGAGGGGAAGTCGGGCAGCACGGCCTGCCGGACCCGGAGGAACGGCACGTCGGCGTGGTCGAACATGCCCCACACCACCTCCCGGGCCCGGTCCAGCACCGTGGCGAAGGATGGGTCGCCCCCCAGGTCCATGCGGATCCGGGCCACGCCGGAGAACATGCCGACCAGGCCATCCAGTTCGGGCCGCTGCCGGCCGCTCAGGGTCGTGCTCATCACCACGTCGGTCCGCCCTCCGGCGCGCGCCAGGAGGGCCGACACGGCGGCTACGCCCACCACGAACACCGTGCTCCGGGACGACCGGGCCAGCGCCTGGAGGGCGTCGTAGGCGACGGTTGCAAGGGTGAGGTTCCGCGTCGCCACCCGCCGGGCGGGGGCGGTGGGGCGGTGGTCGAAGGGCACGGCCGGCCCTGACGGCAGGCCCTTCAGCACCCGCTCCCAGTAGTCGAGCTGCTCCCCGAGGCGCTCCTCGGTCGCCCACTGCCTCTGCCAGAGGGCGAAGTCGGCGTACTGCACCCGCAGCGGGGGGAGGACCGGTTCCCGGCCGTCCACGGCGGCGTCGTAGGCGTCGGCCAGCTCGCCCAGGAACACGTAGGCCGAGGGGCCGTCGCAGACGAGGTGGTCGAAGGTCACCGCCAGCACCGCACCGGTCGCAGTGGTGAACAGCCGGGCCCGGAGGAGGGGCGGCCGGGCCAGGTCGAAGGGGAGGGCGTCGTGCTCGGCCACGTGCCGGCGCAGCTCCGCGGCGGTGCGGTCGGCCGGCGTGCCGGTGAGGTCGGTGCGGGCCAGCAGCACCTGGGCCGACGAGGCGACCACCTGCCGCACCTGGCCCTGGCGCGCCGCGAAGGCGGTCCGGAGGGGCTCGTGGCGCGCCACCAGGAGGCCGAGGGCACGCTCCAGGGCGACCGCGTCCACCGGGCCTTCGAACCGGTGGAGGGCGGTCAGGTTGTACAGGCCGGGCGGCTCGGCCGCGGCCTCCAGGGCCCACATCTGCTCCTGGGCCAGCGACAGGGGGAAGGCGGCGTCGGGTGGGCGGGCTACCGGCTCCAGCCGCGGCCCCCTGCGCCCGTCGCCGGTGGCGGCATCGGCCAGGACGGCAGCCAGGCCGGCCACGGTGGGGGCCTCGAAGAGGGCGCGCAACGGCAGCTCCCGACCGAAGGCCTCGCGCGCCTGGGCCACCACCTGGGCGGCCAGCAGGGAGTGCCCGCCCAGCTCGAAGAAGTCGTCGTCCACGCCGACGTCCACGCCCAGGACGGCTGACCAGATGGCGGCCAGCTCCGCTTCCGGGCCGGTACGGGCTGGGGCCGGATGCCCGTCCGGCCGCCCGGCGACGGGCGCGGCCAGAGCCCGGCGGTCGATCTTGCCACTCGGTGTCAGGGGGAGCTCGTCCAGCACCACGATGGCGGTGGGGACCATGTACGCCGGCAGTCGCTCCGTCAGGTAGGCCCGCACCGAGGACGGCAGCGCCGACCGCTCGGCGGCACCGGGCACGACGTAGGCAACCAGCTGGCGCTGACCCTGCCGGTCCTCAGCCGCCACCACGGCGGCGCGGTCCACATCGGGGTGCGAGGCCAGGCACGCCTCGACCTCGCCCAACTCGATGCGGAAGCCTCGGACCTTGACCTGGTCGTCGAGCCGGCCCAGGAATGCCAGGCACGCGTCAGACCTCCACCGGGCCAGGTCGCCGGTGCGGTACAGGTACGCCCCCGGCTCCGGCGTGACCACATCGGGAACGAAGCGCTCCGCGGTGAGGGCGGGTTGGTTCAGGTAGCCGCGGGCCACACCGGCTCCTCCGAGGTACAGCTCTCCCACCGCGCCCGGCGGCACGAGGTGACCGTGGCGGTCCAGCACGTAGGCACTGGTGTTCGGGAGCGGGCGCCCGATGGGCGGGTCGGTGCCAAGGGGGAGCTCCTCGCCCGGCCGCGGCGCCCAGACGGTGGCCGCGACGCTGGTCTCGGTGGGGCCGTAGCAGTTGAGCCACCGCACCCCCCGGCCGCCGACGTCCAGCCACTGGCGGTAGGCGCCGGCCCTGGCCTGCTCGCCGCCCACCAGGACGGCCCGCACGGGCCCCGGGACCGTCCGCCCCATGCGGTGCAGGTCCCGGGCCCACTCCTGCCAGTAGGAGGTGGGCAGGTCGAGAACGGTGACGCCGCTGCGGTCCAGCCAGTCCAGCCACTCCGGGCCGAACACCGGCACATCTGGCGGGGTGAGCACCAAGGCGGCGCCGGACGAGAGGGTGGCGAAGATCTCCTCCACGCTGACGTCGAAGGCCACGGAGCAGAACTGCAGGACCCGGTCGGACGGCTCCAGCTGGAGCAGCTCCGCCATGGCCACGACCTCGTTGACCAGGTTGCGATGGGTGAGCGCCACCGCCTTGGGTCGACCGGTGGAGCCCGAGGTGGAGATGACGTAGGCCAGGCCGCCCGGGCCCCCCGCCGGTGGCTCCCACCCGTCGCCCCCGCCGGCGTCGGCCAGCTCCGCCACCTCCTCTGCCCGCAGTACCACGGCGGCGCCGGCCTCGCCCAGCACCGCCTCCACGCGGGCTGACGGCCAGGCGGGATCGAGAGGCAGGACCGCACCGCCCGCCTCGAGGATGCCCAAGGCACCCACCACCAGGTCCGCCGTCCGGCCCGTGGACAGGCCAACGACGACCTCGGGCCCGACGCCACGCTTCGAGAGGGCGGCGGCCACCGCCCCGGCCCGTTCCGCCAGCTCGGCGTAGGACAGCACCGCCGGCCCGACCACCAGCGCGCTCGCGGCCGGAGCGCGGTCAGCGGCGGCCGCCACCAACCGGTGCAGTCCCTCGGTCCGCACCGGCCGGGACGGCCCCCGGCCCCAGGCCTTCAGCCGTTCACGTTCGTCGGGTTCGAGGAGCGGCACCGCCGTCAGGGGCGCGTGGGGGTCGGCAACCGCGGCGTCGAGGAGGGCGACGAGGTGGCGGGCCAGGCGGGCCACCCGCTCGCGGTCGAACAGCTCCGAGGCGTAGACGAGGGTGCCGAGGAGCCCGCCGTCGTCACCCTCGGCCACGAACAGCTCGAGGTCCATCACGACCGCCACGCCGGCGTGGTCCACGTCGCCATAGGCGTCGCCGGTGGGCCCACCCAGGTCCACCATGTCCACGCCCTCGCCCAGGGTGGGCGGGACGGTTGGCGCCGGCACCACCTGGAACAGCACCTGCACCAGGGGGTTGCGGCTGGGGTCCCTCGCGGGGTCGAGCTCCTGCACCAGCCGCTCGAAGGGGAGATCCTGGTGGCGGATCGCCTCCAGGGTCGTGTCGCGGACGCGCTCCACCACGTCGAGGAAGCCGGTGCCGCCCGAGAGGTCCGTGCGCAGCACGAGGGTGTTGACGAACGGCCCGATGAGGCCCTCCAGCTCCGGGCACTGGCGGCCGGCCACCGGAACGCCCACCACGACGTCGTCCTGTCCCGCCGTTCGGGCCAGCAGCACCTTGAAGGCGGCCAGCAGGGTCATGAAGAGGGACGCGCCCCGGGACCGCCCCAGCTGGCGCAAGGCCCCGGCCACGGCGGGCGGGACGGTGAACTCGTGGCGGCCACCGGCGTAGGACGGCTCGGGCGGGCGGGGCCGGTCGGCGGGCAACTCCAGCACCGGAGGGGCACCGGCCAGGCGTTCCCGCCAGTACGCCAGGTGGTGGCCGACGACCTCTTCCAGCCCCTGCCGCTGCCACGACGCGGCGTCGGCGTACTGGACGGGCAGCGGCGCCAGCGAGTCCCCCCGGTACAGCGCGGCCAGCTCGGCGGCCAGCACGTTCATGGACCAGCCGTCGGACACGATGTGGTGCATCGTCACCAGGAGGACGTGGTGGTCCTCGGCCAACCGGGCCAGCCGCCAGCGGACCAGGGGGCCGCGGGAGAGGTCGAACGGCTCCCTGTCGCCGGCGCCGGCCAGCCGGCGCGCCGCCGCCTCGGCCTCGGCCGCAGAGAGGTGGCTGAGGTCGACGAGCGGCACGTCCACGGGACCGGGCGGGCCGATCTCCTGGCGGGGCCGGCCTGCCCGCGCCGGGAAGGTCGTGCGCAGCACCTCATGGCGGTTGACCACCTGCTCCACCGCGGCCCGCAGCGCGCCGGCGTCGAGGGGACCGAGCAGCCGGTAGGCGCCGGCCACGTTGTAGAAGGGGTTGCCGGGCACCAGCTGGTCGAGGAACCACAGCCGCTCCTGGGCGAACGACAGGGCCAGCTCGCCATCCCGGTCCACCCGCTCCACCGGTGGCAAGTCGGGCCGCCCCGGCACCGCTTCCCTGACCAGGCCGTCCACCAAGGCCCCGAGGCCCCGCACCGTCAGGCGGTCGAACACGGCCCGGAGGGGCACGTCCACCCCGAAGGCCTGGCGGGCCCTGACGACGACCTGGGTGCCGAGGAGGGAATCGCCGCCCAAGTCGAAGAAGTCGTCCTCGGTGCCGACCCCCTCCACGCCCAGGACCTCGGCCCAGATGGCGGCCAGCACCTCCTCGGTGGCGGTGGCCGGCCGTTGGCCGGGCCGGCCCGCGCCCGGGCCGGCGGGCGGCGGGGCGGGCAGCGCGGCCCGGTCCACCTTGCCGCTGGCGGCCAGGGGCAAGGCCTCCAGCGCCACGAAGGCGGATGGCACCATGAAGTCCGGTAGCAGGGCGGCGACGTGGCGGCGCAACTCGCCGGCGAGGGCCGGGAGCCGGCCGGCGCGGCGACCGGCCATGGGGTCGTTGGCCAGTGGGCCTCGGGGGCGAGGCCGGTGCGGGAATACGACCACCGGCCGGCTCGGTCCGGAGGGCAGGCAGGCGGCGTCGAAGGCGCCGGTGGGATCGCCGCCAGCCCAGCTGCACACCACCCGGTAGCCGAGCCTCTCGCCGGCGCGGATCAGCTCCTCGGGGTCCACGCCGCCGGCACCGGTGGCCGCCCCCGCCACCTCCGCCGCGGTCCGAGGGGGTTGGGGCTGGCGCAACAGCTGCAGGGCCCGCACGGGGCCGGCCACGCGGGCGTTGGGCACACCCAGCAGTCCCACCGGGCCCGGGTGCCGGTCCCGCAGGAAGTGCTCGAGGGCACGCCCATCCAGCCCGCCCAGCCCGTCGACCCCGGCCTCCTGCCAGTCGACCCACTCGGCGACCGGTGTGATCTCGACCGGGCCGGCGTGGAGCACGACGTCGTAGCGGAAGCAGTTCAGCTCGTTGTGGTGGCGGCCCCGCTTGAGCAGGACCTCGACGGCCGACACCTCCGGTACCCGCTCCGCCCACGTAGTGAAGAAGGCCGGGTCGAGCACCAGCTCCACCTCGGTGGCCTGGCGGCGGGCCAGGCCGGCCCGCAGCTCGGCGGTGGTCGTGGCCGGGCCGGCCCGGGCCAGCTCCACCGACGCCAGGAAGGCGTCGAGCAGGGGAAGGCTGCGGACGTCGCCGACGAACACCGTGCCCCGCCCGCCCAGCGACCGGACCGACTGGGCCAGGACCCGCTCCAGGTAGGCCGTACCCGGGAACGCCTCCACCACCGAGTTCACCACCACGCAGTCGGGCTGCTCGCCGGCGAGAGCGGTGAAGTCGGCGGCGTCGGCCAGGACCAAGCGCACGTTGCCCACGCCGGCCTGGCGCAGGCGGGCCGCCAGCCGCTCCAGGGTCGCGGGCGACAGATCGGTGCCGACCACCGAGGCCCGCCCCGGGGCCAGCCGCCACAGCAGGAGCCCGGTCCCGCAGCCCAGTTCCAGGAGCCGACCCGGCCCCAGCTCTTCGATGCGGCTTACCGTGGCGTCGACCCACTCGGCCATCTCCCGGTCGGTGATGGGCTCCCCGGTGTAGGTGCTGACCCAGCCGGAGGTGTCGAAGGTCGGGTCCACGCCCGGGGCCGGCGGTGCCTGCGAGCGGTCGTAGAGATCGGCCCACTCCGACAGCCGCCGAGCCACGGCCTCGGTCCCACTGGCGGGCGGGCCGGCGGCGACGACGTAGGCCACCAGCCGGCGCTCACCGGGCCGGTCCTCCCGGGCCACCACCACGGCGTGGTCGACGGCCCGGTGCCTGCGGAGCGCCGCCTCCACCTCTGCCGGCTCGATGCGGAAGCCCCCCACCTTGACCTGGTCGTCCACCCGGCCCAGGAACTCCAGCTGCCCGCCGCGGCCCCACCGGGCCACGTCGCCGGTGCGGTAGAGACGCCGGCCCGAGCCCTCGGGGTCGGGCACGAACCGCTCGGCGGTGAGGTCCGGGCGATGCAGGTAGCCCCGGGCCAGGCCGGCCCCGCCCAGGTGGAGCTCGCCCGCCCTGCCGGCTGGCACGGGCACCCCGGCCGGATCGAGCACATGGGCGGTGACGCCGGGCAGGGGCCGCCCCACCGGTGGGTCGATGCCGTCGGGCAGCTCCTCACCGGGTTCGGGGCTCCACACCGTGGCCACGATGCTGGCCTCGGTGGGCCCGTAGCTGTTGTGCCACCGCACCCGCGTGCCGCCCACGGCCAGCCAGTCCCGGTAGGCGGCGGCGGCGGCGCGCTCGCCGCCCACCACCACCGCCCGCAGCGGCTCGGGCAGCTGGCGGCCGTCCCGGGCCAGCTCCCACACCCACTGCTGCCAGTACCCGGTGGGGAGGTCCAGCACGGTCACGGCCTCGGCCCCCAGCCACCGGAGCCATCCGGGACCGAACACGGCCAGGCCGGCGGGGGGCAGCACCAGGGTGGCGCCCGACGACAGGGTGGCGAAGACCTCCTCCACGCTGGCGTCGAAGGCCACCGAGCAGAACTGGAGGGCCCGGTCGCCCGGGGCCAGCTCCAGCAGTTCGGCCATGGCCCGGACCTCGTTCGCCACGCCGGCGTGGGTGAGGGCCACCGCCTTTGGCCTGCCGGTGGAGCCGGAGGTGGAGATGACGTAGGCCAGCCCGTCGGGGCCCACCGGAGGCGGTCGCCACGCCCGGCCACGGCCCTCGGCGACCAGCTCTTCCACCGCCCCCGCTCCCAGCACCAGGGTGGCCCTCGCCTCCTCTGCCACCGCCTCCATCCGGGCCGGCGGCCAGCCCGGGTCCAAGGGCAGCACCGCCCCACCCGCCTGCAGGATGCCGAGGGCGCCGACCACCAGTTCCACCGACCGCCCCGTGGCCAGGCCCACCACCACCTCGGGGCCCACCCCCCGTGCGGTGAGCGC
>JBOGHQ010000423.1:0-4381 GCA_050744785.1 Acidimicrobiales bacterium
AGCCGGGTGAGCCGGGGCCGGGGCGCCGGGGCCCGGGCGCCAGCGCCGTCGCCCTTCTCCAGGACGGCCAGGCGCTCCATGGCCTCCTGGGCCGCCCGCCGGCGCTGGGCCGGCTCGGGCTCGGCCAGGACCTGGCGCACCTCGGCTCGCAGCACGTCGGGATCGAACGGCTTGGTGACGTAGCGCACGGCGCCCTCCACCCCGCCCCTGATCTTGTCCATGTCGCCGCTCAGGGCCGTCAGCATGACGACCGGGACGGCGGCCAGGGCGGCGCTGCCCTTCAGCCGGGCCAGCACGCCCCAGCCGTCGAGGCGGGGCATGGAGACGTCGAGGACCACGACGTCCGGCGCGCCGGTGTCCAGGGCCAGCAGGGCGTCGAGCCCGTCCACCGCCTCCTGCACCTCGTGACCGTCCAGCTCGAGGCTGAGCCGCACCAGGCCCCGGATGTCGGCTTCGTCGTCCACGACGAGGACCCGTGCCATAGCGCGCCCTCTAGGAGCGGGCGCTCCCCACGCCGTCCTCCACCCGTTCGATCCAGGTGTCAGGGGCGCGGATCTCGGCCAGGGTGGGCAGCCACTCCGGGCCGCGCCACACGTGATCGAGCAGTTCCTGGCCGCGGCGCGCCTCCACCGCCTCGATGAAGCGCTCCCCCTGCTCGTACTGCTTGAGCTTGGCCTCCAGGCCGACCAGCTGGCGCAGGACGCGCGAGGCACCCTTGGCCTCGGCCCGCCGCTGGCGGAGCACCCGGCTGAAGCGCTCGGCGCTCGGGATGCGGTCGGCGCCGGCCCGGTCCATGGTGACGTCGCCGTGCCCCTCCAGCAGGCTCATCAGCCCGCCCACCTGGTCCAGCATGGCCTTCTGCTCCGGACCGGCCAGCAGGGCCACCAGTCCGCCGTCGGCCAGCGGGTTGCGGCCGGCCCGCATCTCGTCCACGGCCCGGCGCAGGGCGTCGAGGAAGCGGCGGGGATCCGGGTCCACGCTGTCCAGGCAGCCCTCCACCAGCGACAGGAAGTGGGGGCGCAGCCAGGGGACGCCGGTGAACTGCACCCTGTGGGTGACCTCGTGGAGGGCCAGCCAGAGCCGGAACTCCCGGGGCGGGAAACCGAAGCGCTTCTCGAGGCCGATGACGTTTGGCCCCACGAAGTACACGATGTCCTGGTCCTCGGGCCGCTCCTCCTCCACCAGCAACAGGTCGTACTGGCCCAGCACCCGGCTGGCCATCCAGCCCAGCATGGTGCCCAGCTGGGCACCGGTGACGGCCCGGCTCACGGGCGCCATGGGGCTGTCGGCCAGGCGGGGCCCCACCTTGTCGGTGATGGGGCGCAGGAGGCGCTGGAACGAGGCGATGTTGGCATGCACCCAGCCGGCCCGGTCGGTGACCCGGGCCCGAGCCGGGCCGGCCGCCGACCGCATGCCCGTGGCCGCCTCCACCAGCTCCTCGGCCTCGGCGGTGAGCTCGGTGAAGTCGGGCTGGAGTGAGGCGTAGTGGTAGGAGTGGGCCAGCGGCTCCTGCCCGGCCACCCGGACCGCGACCCGCTCGGCCAGGTCCCACGAGATCGGCCCCGCCTTCGTCGGCATGGCTACCGCGGGTACCTCTTGCTGGTGACCTTCACGAGGTAGCCGACGATGGTGGCGACCACGGCCAGCAGCGCCGGCAGCAGGATGGCGATCCCGATCCAGTAGTGCCACACCTTGGCGGCCAGCATCACGTCCATGGACCGATGGTAGGCAAAGGCCTGGCCGGGGGAGGAATCGGCGGGGGCCCCGGCGTCGTGCTCAGGCGATCTTCTTGCCCCGGGTGCGGGGGATCGTCATGGGCTCGTGCTCATAGCAGTACTTGCCGCTGTTGTACATCGACAGGCGGGTCTCGCAACCTTCCTGCCGGCAGATCCGGCCCTTGCCGAACGACCGGGACGGCCGGTCGGCGCCCCGGAACGGTGTTCCTTGGACTGCTCGCTCGCTCACCATCTCCTCGCTCACAACAGCCGTCAGCGGGGATGCATTCCCCCGTCTGGCCCTTGTTCGGAGCCGAACTCGGCCTGGATGGCGAGCGCGATGCGAACGCGGAGTTGGTCGGGGACGGAGTCCCTGCACTTGCGGGCGATGACCTGGCGCAGCTCCAGCTCGAAGTCGAACGCCTCCAGGCAGGGGAGGCAGTCGTCCAGGTGGCGCTGGACCAGGGCCCGTCGCTGGTCGTCCAGCTCGCCGTCGAGGAAGTGGTACAGCCGCCCGACGGCGTCGGCACAGTGGGCGTCGTCGTGGGGGGTGGGGTCCATCAGTCCAGCTTTCCGACCAGGCCCCGGGACATACCGAAGTTGAACAACGCCTTCTGGAGCGCCCTTCTTCCCCGATGGAGCCGGCTCATTACCGTTCCGATGGGCACATCGGTCATATCTGCGATCTCCTTGTAGGAGAACCCCTCCACGTCGGCGAGGAGCACGGCCAGCCGGAACTGGTCGGGGAGGCTGTCCAGGGCCGCCTTCACCTCGTCGTCGGTGAATCGGTCCAGGACGTCCTCCTCGGCGCTGCGACCGGCCGTGGCCGCCTCCAGCCCGCCCAGCCGGTGGTACAGGTACAGCTCCTCCACGTCCTCCACGTCGGTCTGCTCGGGCCGGCGCTTCTTGGCCCGG
Organism: Acidimicrobiales bacterium; assembly: GCA_050744785.1. Lineage (GTDB taxonomy): Bacteria > Actinomycetota > Acidimicrobiia > Acidimicrobiales > JBOGHQ01. Next base: position 2,631 of record JBOGHQ010000423.1, read on the forward strand.
TAGGAGTTGATGAAGGTGTTGGTGAGGATGCGGTACAGCCAGGCCTTGAGGTTGGTGCCCTCCTGGAAGGAGCCGAAGGAGCGGTAGGCCTTCAGGTAGGTCTCCTGCACCAGGTCCTCGGCGTCGGCCGGGTTGCGGGTCATGCGCAGGGCGGCCGTGTACAGCGACCCCATGTGCTCCATCGCCTGATCGGCGAATGTGGCCTGGGACGCCATAGCCCCGACCCTACCCGGCTACAGGGCCCCCAGCGCCCCCCTGGCCCCGAGCCGGCTGGTGAGTTCGGCCACCTTGGCGTGGACCGGGCGCCGCTCGGCCAGTAGCTGCTCGATCTTGCGCACGCCGTGCAGGACGGTGGTGTGGTCCCGGCCGCCGAAGGCGCGGCCGATGGCCGGCAGGCTGTCGTCGGTGAGCTGGCGGCAGACGTACATGGCGGCCTGGCGGGCCAGCACCAGGCCGCGGGAGCGGCTGTAGCCCCGCAGCTCGTCCGCCTCGACGCAGAAGACGGCGGCCGCCTCGTCGATGACCCGGTCGGAGGTGACGGGGTGGGCGGCGCTCCCCAGGAAGCTCGACAGGGACGCGTTGGCGCCTTCCGGCGTGAGCGGTCCGCCCTCCAGCCCGGCGTCGGCCACCACCCGGGTGAGGGCCCCCTCCAGCTCACGCACGTTGCGGGACACGGCGCTGGCGATGAGCGCCAGCACCGCGGTGGGGACCCGTACGCCCATGGCGGCCCCCTTGCGGGACAGGATGGCCACCCTCGTCTCGAACTCGGGGGGTTCCAGGTCGGCCACCAGCCCGCTGGTGAACCGGCTGCGCAGGCGCTCCGGGAGGGTGGGGATGTCGCCGGGGTGGCGGTCGGCGCTGAGCACCACCTGGCCGCCGCCGGCGGTGATCTCGTCGAAGGTGTGGAACAGCTCGGTCTGGGTCTCCACCTTCCCTTCGAGGAACTGCACATCGTCGACCAGGAGCAGCGAGCAATCCCGGTACCGACGGCTGAACTCCGAGCGGGGGCGGCCGCCGGCCACGCTGGTGATGAGCTCGGCGGTCAGGCGCTCCGAGGTGACGTAGCGGACCTCCTGGCTCGGGCCCGAGTCGAGCACCTGCTGGCCGATGGCGTGGAGCAGGTGGGTCTTGCCGTTCCCCGACTCACCGTGGATGAACAGCGGGTTGAAGTAGTCGGCGCCCCGCTGGGCCACCCGCCGGGCCGCCGACCAGGCCAGCCGGTTGGACCGGCCGACCACGAAGGACTCGAAGCTCAGGCGGGGGTCGAGGACGCAGCCGTTGGCGGGAGCGTGGGCGCCGGCGCCGGCGGAGGAGACGCTGGGGGGCGGCGGGGCGGCGGGCCCAGCTCGCTCGCTCCCCGTCCACGGGGCGGGGAGAGGGGCCACGAGGAGGCCGACGGCGCCGGCGGAGAGCGAGCCTGCCCAGGGAGGGCGGGGGGTCGAAACCCCGGGGAACTGTCCGCTACTGGCTCGCCTGCTCAACCGATCGCACCCCCCCGCCTCAGGCTCGCCGTTGCCACCGGACGACCCTAAGCAAGTCCGCCTGTGGACGAACAGCCCCCAAATCCGGTGGCAAACCTGTGGATGGCTGAGGCCGGCCTGGGGACGTCAGCGGCGACCCCGGGGTGCCCGGTTGCCGCCCGGCTTCCCCCCACTGCTGGTCCCGCCCCCGCCCTTGCCGGCCGGGCGCTTCCCATCCCGGCCCCGGGCCGGGGCGGGGCCCTTCCCGGCCGGGCGCCGGCCCCCCTTGCC
>JBOGHQ010000424.1:0-1762 GCA_050744785.1 Acidimicrobiales bacterium
CAGGCCGGCCTCGGGGCCGAGCGCCTCGCCGGCGGCGCCGGCCGCCTCCAGCGCCTCGGGGCCCACCTCCCCCGTGGTCCCCCGCTCGGCCACGTGGCCGGCGACCTCCTCCAGGATCCCAGTGCGGTCAGCGCTCACGGTTCTGGCCTCGGTAGCTGCGGTACACGGAGAGAAGGGCCTCCTTCTGGTCGTCGGTGAGGTCCGGGTCGGTGCGGATGGCCACCTCCGTGGCGGTGGTGGCGGGCTTGCCCTCGGCGGCGGCGCTGGCGGCCGCGTCGACCAGTCCGGCCTGGGCCAGCATGGCCTCGGCCGACAGGTCCAGGGCCTGGGCGATCGAGCGCAGGACGCGCACCGAGGGGGCGTGCAGCCCCCGTTCGATCTGGCTCAGGTAGGCGTTGGACACCTTGGTGCGATCGGCCATCTCCCGCAGGGAGAGGTTGGCCAGCCGGCGCTGGGCCCGCAGGAAGCTGCCCAGGGCGGTCCGGTGTGCCTCCCAGGGGTCGTCGTCGCTCACGGCCGAAGGGTAAGCCGCCCGGTGACGCGCTGAACGCTCAGGCCCGGTGGTACCGGACCTGAGCGCTCAACCACTGGACTAGGCCTTGGGGTTCGTGGCCCGGGTGGCCGCGGCGCCAGCGGCCGGCGCCCGGGTGGCGGGCAGGGCCGCCTCGAACAGCTGGTTGGCGAAGTCCCGCTGGCTGGCCAGGACCCGCTCGGTGAAGCCGAGCCCGGTCTCGAACACCTGGCTGGGCCGGGCCGCGGACTCGGAGACGGTGAGGTCGGGCAGCTTGGAGAACACCAGCTCGGTGGTCTCGGCCCAGCTGCGGACCATGTCGATGACGGCCTTCTGGCCCACCTGGAGGTTCTGGAAGAGCTTGTCCTGGATGGCTACGGAGGTATCGAGGGCGGTCGGCATGGGTATGCCCCTTTCTTTCGCTCGAGGGGTTGTGCGTTAACTATACCACGCAGCCGCTCGGTTTCAAACGATTTGTTTGGCAAGGGGCGGGCCGGGTAGGGTCCAAGGCTCAAGCAACCCGGGGCCGAGCTGCGGCGTGGCCCATCGTGCATCGCGGCGGGCTGACAGGGGACCTTCACAAACCGGACACCCAGCCTTCTCACCCGGGCCACACCGATGTAACCGCCCCGGGTCAGGCTTCACCGAGGGATGGATCTGCACCGGCGCGCACCCGCCATCGAAAAAGGAGTCCATGCCCGCGACAGCGACGATCGAGCTGGCCGATCTGAGTGCCCACGAGGGCCAGACGCTGGGCCCTACCGCCTGGCGCACCATCACCCAGGACGACGTGGACGCCTTCGCCCGCCTCACGGGCGACGACCAGTGGATCCACGTCGACCCGGCGAGGGCGAAGGAAGGCCCGTTCGGCGCGACGATCGCCCATGGCTATTTCACCCTCTCGCTCTCGACCATCCTCCTCGACGAGGTCGTCTCCGTCACCGGCGCCGGGGTCGTCCTGAACTACGGCAGCAACCGCGTCCGTTACCCGGCACCCGTCCCCACCGGCTCCCGGCTGCGCGCCGCCGTCGATCTGGCCGAAGCCGAACCCGTCCCCGGCGGCGTCCAAGCCGTCTACCGGCTAACCTACGAAGTGGATGGCGGCTCCAAGCCGGTCTGTGTCGCCGACATCGTCTACCGCTACTACTCCGCCCTCCCGTCCCGAGGCTGACATGACCGACGCCAAGGCCTTCAACGACGAGGCCGCCGTCGACGGATTCGGCGCCGCCCTGTTCAAGCTGGGTGCATCGG
>JBOGHQ010000425.1:0-2888 GCA_050744785.1 Acidimicrobiales bacterium
GTTCCCGAGTAAATAAGGTCCGGAATCCGGACCTTATTTACTCGGGAACGGGTCATCGGGCGCCGCCGGAACGGAACTCGGCCAGCTGCTCGGCCAGGCCGGCGTCGGTGACGGCCAGGATCTCCACGGCCAGGATGCCGGCGTTGGCGGAGCCGTCCACGGCCACGGTGGCGACCGGGATGCCCTTGGGCATCTGGACCGTGGCGTAGAGGGCGTCGACGCCGTCGAGGCCGCCGCCCGACAGGGGCACGCCGATGACGGGGAGGGTGGTGTGAGCAGCCACCACGCCGGCCAGGTGAGCGGCCATGCCGGCGCCGCAGATGATGGCGGCGAACCCCTCCTCCCGGGCCGAGGACGCGAAGGCAGCCACCTCGGCCGGCGTGCGGTGGGCGGACAGGACCCGCTCGTCCGACTCCACGCCGAAGCGGCCCAGCATCTCGGCCGCCCCCTTCATCTTCTCCTTGTCGTTGGGCGAGCCCATGAGGATGGCGACCTTCACGCGGCGATGTCCCTCCGGTAGTGCATGCCATCGAACGAGATGCGGGCGGCCGCCTCGTAGGCCCTGGCCCGGGCGGCGGCCACCGTGGGGCCCAGGGCGCACACGTTGAGCACCCGGCCGCCGGCGGTCACGACGCGGCCGTCGTCACCCCGCACGCCGGTGCGGAACACCATCACGCCGTCCAATGCCTCCGCCTCCTCGATGCCCGTCACCACGTCGCCGGCGCGGGGCGCGGCAGGGTAGCCCTCGGCGGCCAGCACCACGCAGACGCAGGCGTCGTCGATGAAGGCCGGCTCGGTGCGCAGGTCGCCGGCGGCCGCCTCGGCCAGGAAGGCGGCCAGGTCGCCGGCGAACCGGGGCAGCACCACCTGGGCCTCGGGGTCGCCGAAGCGGACGTTGTACTCGATGACCTTCGGGCCGTCGGAGGTGAGCATGAGCCCCGTGTACAGCACGCCCCGGTAGTCGATGCCGGCCTTCAGCAGGGCGCGGAGGGTGGGCTCCACGGCCACCGCCATCACCTCGTCCACCACCGCGGGGCCGGCGTCGGCCACCGGCGAGTAGGCGCCCATGCCCCCGGTGTTGGGGCCGGCGTCACCGTCACCGACCCGCTTGAAGTCGCGAGCCGGGGCCAGGGGCACCGCCCGCCGGCCGTCGCTGACGGCCAGCAGCGACAGCTCCGGCCCGGTGAGCCCCTCCTCGATCACCACCCGCCGGCCGGCGGCGCCGAAGGAGGCGCCGGACAGCTTGGCCCGCACGTCCTGCACCGCCTCGTCGAGGGACTCGGTGACGAACACGCCCTTGCCGGCGGCCAGGCCGTCGGTCTTCACCACGTACAGCCCGGGCAGCGACTCGAGGAACTGCACAGCCGGCTCCACCTCGGTGAAAGCACCGTGGCGGGCGGTGGGCACGCCGGCTGCGACCAGCACCTCTTTCATATAGGCCTTGGACCCCTCCAGCCGAGCCCCGTCGGCGCCGGGGCCGAAGACCAGGCGGCCCTCGGCCCGGAGCCGGTCGGCCTCCCCGTCCACCAGGGGCTGCTCAGGGCCGATCACGTAGAGGTCGGCCTCCTCGGCCGGGCCCACCACGGTGGCGGTGCGGGCCAGCACATGGCACAGGGCCAGCTCCCTGCCGCCGGTCCCGACGACCGCGACCCTCACGCCGCCGCCTCCCCCTGCATCCGCACGAACTGGTCCCGCCCGGGGCCGACGCCCACCAGCCGGATGGGCACGCCGGAGCGCTCGGACAAGAAGGCGAGGAAGCGGGCCGCGGCGGGCGGCAGGTCCCGGAGCTCGGTGACGCCGGAGAGGTCGGTCTGCCAGCCGGGCAGCTCCTCGTAGATGGGGACGGCCCTGTGGAGGTCCGACTGGTGGTAGGGGAGGTGCTCCACCCGCCGCCCGTCCACCTCGTAGGCGACGCACACCTTCAAGGTCTCGAAGGTGTCGAGCATGTCGAGCTTGGTGATGGCCAGCTCGCTGCACGAGTTGAGCCGTACGGCGTGGCGGATCATCACCAGGTCGAACCACCCCACCCGGCGGCGCCGGCCCGTGACGGTGCCGAACTCGTGGCCCCGCTCGATGATGTCGTCGGCCACGTCGCCGAACAGCTCGGTGGGGAAGGGGCCCGAGCCCACCCGGGTGACGTAGGCCTTGGCGATGCCGATGACCCGGTCCACCAGGCGTGGCCCCAGGCCGGCGCCCGTGCAGGCGCCGCCGGCCACCGGGTTGGAGGAGGTCACGAAGGGATAGGTGCCGTGGTCGAGGTCCAAGAAGGTGGCCTGGGCCCCCTCGAACAACACGTGCTGGCCGGCGTCGAGGGCCTCGTGGACCAACCCCACGGTGTCGGCCACCAGCGGCTCGATGCGGCCGGCGTACTCGCCCAGGTAGGTGGCGGCCACCTGGTCGGCGTCCACCGGGAGGCGGTTGTAGACCTTGGCGAGGATGGCGTTCTTCTCCTTGAGCACCACGTCCAGCTTCTGCCGGAAGATCTTGGGGTCCAGCAGGTCCTGGATCCGAAGCCCAACCCGGGTCGCCTTGTCGGCGTACGCGGGCCCGATCCCGGACTTGGTGGTCCCGAGCCGGTTCTTGCCCAGCCGCCGCTCCGTCACCCGGTCCAGCTCCTGGTGGTACGGCATGATCATGTGGGCGTTGCCGCTCACCCGCAGGCGGCTGCAGTCGATGCCACGGGCCTCGAGGCCGCTGATCTCCGACAGCAGCACGGCCGGGTCCACCACCACCCCGTTGCCGATCACTGGGGTGATGTGGTCGTACAGGACCCCGCTCGGGATGAGCTGGAGGGCGAAGGTCTCCTCGCCCACCACGATGGTGTGGCCGGCGTTGTGGCCGCCCTGGTAGCGGACGACCACGCTCATCTCCTTGGAGAGGAGGTCGGT
>JBOGHQ010000426.1:0-2125 GCA_050744785.1 Acidimicrobiales bacterium
CTGCTCCTCGGGGCCCAGCCGGCCCTCGGCGCCGAGGAGGCCGGCGCCCTCTTGGTGGTGACGGCCAGCGACCTCGGTCCGTCCGGGCGGGACACCGAGCACGGCGCCGGCCTGCTCAACGCCGACGCCGCCCTCGCTGCCGCCGGCATCGCGGTCCGGCCGGCCACAGCGCTCCGGGCCACCGGGTACCGGCTGGTGGCGTCGGACGGGGGCATCTTCGCCTTCGGCGACGCCACCTTCGCCGGGTCCACCGGGGGTTTGCGGCTGGCCCAGCCCATGGTGGGGATGGCGGCCACGCCGTCGGGCCGGGGCTACTGGCTGGTGGCCGCCGACGGGGGCATCTTCGCCTTCGGCGACGCCACCTTCCTGGGGCCCACCGGGGGGCTGCGGCTTTCCCGCCCGGTGGTCGGCATGGCCACCAGCCCATGATCCAGGCGCTCCTCCGCCCTTCGCTCGCCGATCGAAATAGCAGCCTTGACGTGTAACCTTGGCCGGTGGCCAAGAAAGAGTCGGACAAGGCATTCCTGGGGGACGACGAGCACCGGGGCTTCATCCAGAGGGTCCGAGACTCGGGCAAGGGGCCCGTCCTGCTTCTGGGCTTCCTGCTCGTCTTCCTGGTCATCGTCTATGCGGTGGTGCTCAACGCCCTGCGGCCGCACACCTCCGGGCGGGAGCTCACCCTCAACGAGCTGAGCCAGAAGGTCCGGGACAAGGAGATCACCGAGGTCCAGTTCCTGTCCTACGACAACCGCCTCACCGGTACCGACGCAGGGGGGGACTGGTGGAGCGGCATCGGCCCCAACGACGGGCTGGAGACCGCCCTGCTCACCGACTTCGTGCAGCAGGGCCTCAGCGTCCGGATCGACACGCAGACGTCGAAGAACCTGATGAGCATCGCCACCACGTTCCTCCTGCCGGCCGGAACGTTCGCCGTCTTCTTCGTCTTCATCTACAGCATGCGGCGCCGGGGCGACGGTGCCGGCGAGGAGTTCGCCCTGCTCGGGCGGGCCCGTGGCCGTAGGTACACCACAGGCGAGGACTCCAACGTCACCTTCGCCGACGTGGCCGGCCTGCAGGAGGCAATCGCCGAGCTGAGGGAGGTCCGGGATTTCCTCAAGCACCCGGAGACGTTCGAGCGGCTGGGCGCCAAGCCCCCGCGGGGCATCCTGCTCCTCGGCCCTCCGGGGTGCGGCAAGACCCTGCTGGCCAAGGCGGTGGCCGGCGAGGCCGGCGTGCCCTTCTTCTCGGTGTCCGCCTCGTCGTTCATGGAGATGCTGGTCGGCGTCGGCCCGTCCCGGGTCCGGGACCTGTTCCAGAAGGCCCGGGCAGCGGCCCCGTCCATCGTGTTCGTCGACGAGATCGACGCCGTGGGCCGGACCCGCGGCGGCAGCTCCATGAACCCCGAGGGCGAGTCGACCCTGAACGAGCTGCTCATCCAGCTGGACGGCTTCGACACCGCCCAGCGGGTGGTGCTGATGGCGGCCACCAACCGGGCCGACATCCTCGACTCCGCCTTGCTGCGCAAGGGCCGGTTCGACCGCCAGGTGGTCATCGACGTGCCCGACCTGGCGGGCCGGCTGGCCATCTTCAAGGTCCACGCCCGGGGCAAGCCCATCGCCCCCGACGTCGACTTCGAGCGCTTCGCCAAGCGCACGGTCGGTCTGAGCGGCGCCGACATCGCCGCCGTCATGAACGAGTCCGCCACCCTGGCCGCCCGCCGCCGCCTCACCAGCATCGGCAACAAGGAGATCAGCGAGGGCATCGACCGCGTCCTCACCGGCCCCGAGCTCCACAGCCACATCCTCGGCAAGGAGGAGAAGGAGCGGGTCGCCTACCACGAGGCTGGCCACACACTGGTGGGCTGGGTGCTCAACTCCGCCGTCACCGTCGACAAGGTCTCGATCGTGGCTCGCGGGCACGCCCTCGGCCTCACCTGGAGCCTCCCGGTCGAGGACCGCCGGCTCAAGACCCGCTCCCAGATCGAAGAGGAGATCGCCGCCTCCCTCGCCGGCCTGGCCGCCGAGATGGTGGTGTACGACGACCCCTCGGGCGGCTCCCAGTCCGACCTCATCCGGGCCAACGCCCTGGCCCGCCAGATGGTCTACGACCTGGGCATGAGCGACCT
>JBOGHQ010000427.1:0-4715 GCA_050744785.1 Acidimicrobiales bacterium
TCTCGTGCAGCATCGCCGCCTGGGCCACCACCGCCTCGTCGTTCTGGGCTTGGCGGTCCAGGACTACCACTGTGGCTCCCTGGTCGCCCACCGCCCGCGCCAGCGGCTGGTCTGCACCGCCGGCCCCCCTGGCTTGGGCGAGGGAGAACGTCTGCACCAGCGAGGCGGGGCGCTCGGGGTTGAACTCGATGTCGTTGCGCAGGGTGGCTGCCTCCGCCTCCCCCACCACCGCCACGACACGATCCCGGCCGGCAGACCGGCGCCGGTCTCGGGCCGCCAGCGCGCTGCAAACCATGTAGAAGGGCACCAGGCCGACGGCCGAAGCGAGGACCACGAACCTGGGCAGGAGGGCATCGCCCGTCGCCAGCTGGAGCAGCGAGATGCCCATGGCCGCTCCGAAGGCGGCGCCGGCAGCAGAGAGGGCGGCCTGGAGGCTGGTGCGGGGCAGCTCGGGCAAACCGACGCCGTAGGCGGACGCGCCGAGCAGGGCGATGTAGGCCAAGGACCAGGCGAAACGGGCCGACCCCGTGAAGTCGTAGTGGCCGATGTTGGCGGCATGCACCTTGCCCAGGCCCAGCACGATGCCGGCCGTGCCCAGGTACATGAGGAGGCGGGCTCCCCGGCGCATGGCTACATAACTACCAGCCCTGCGCCGGGGGCCCGGCCACGCCGGGTCGTTCCGGGTCAGCCGGAGAGGCCCTCCTCCTCGCCGGTCGGCTCGGCACCGCTCATCAGGCCGGCGTTGTTGACACCGAACTCGTACAGGAAGATGGGCTTCTCCTCGCGCAGCATCTGGAGCACGCCGTGCAGCTGGGTGAGGTTGAAGTGCACGAAGATCCGGCCGTTGACGGCGTCGATGACGGCGGGGGCGAGCGGGGTGCCGTCCGGGAAGAAGTACACGTAGCCGCGGTAGGTCGCCCCCTGGTAGAGGTAGACGCCGGCGACGGCGACGCCCGGGTTGAGGTTGGTGGTCGGTCGCGACGACCACATCCGGATGGCGTAGCTGTCGATCTCGTAGGTGGCTGCCATGCAACACTCCTTTCAGGTGGTGGCTGCGGAGCCACCACGCGGCGCTGGACGTCGACGCCGCGGCGGAGTCCCCCCAAGCCGTGGATGCTGCCCAGGAAGAGCGTCGGGCGTGTCGGCTTGATACGTCGAAGCCGAATGAACGCCCAGCAGCGGCGCCAGGAACTGCCCGGTAGAGCTGATCAGATCTTGCACGGGGCTGCGCGGCGATGCGGCGTGCACGGCGTGGACGCCTGACTGTCGCACCCTGCCGTCATCATGGCGGGGCGAGGCTCTCCAGCCGTTGGAGACCGAACGGAGGCGTACGATGTCGCCGATGGACGAGGTCGAACGAAGGCGCTTTCTCGACACCTTGAGGACCGACGCCGACTTCCGCGCCACCGTGCGGCGGGAGTTGCTCACCGATGAGCTGCTGAACCTTCCCCAGACGGTGACCACCCTGATCGACGTGGTCGCCCAGCAGCGCCAGGACTTCGCCGCCTTGGCCCAGGACTTCGCCGCCTTGGCGACGGCTGTCCACACCTACATGGAACGGACGATCAGGCTCATCGGGGAGGGCTTTGCGGCGGTCCGTGCCAGGTTCGAGCAGGTCGATGAGAGGTTCGACCAGGTCGACGCGGAGGTTTCCGCGCTGCGAACCGCCACCCAAGCCGGTTTCGCCGCCGTCGACGCCAGGCTCGACCAGGTCGACACTGACATCCGCGACATCAAGGACCGGCTCGCCTCGTAGCCGGCGGAGGTGGGGCGCCGGCCGTCCCTACAAGCCCAGCAGCGGCGCCAGGAACCGCCCCGTGTGGCTCTCCGGCGTGCCCTCCACCACCACCGTCCCTCCCCCGTCGCCGCCCTCGGGCCCGAGGTCCACCACCCAGTCCGCTGTCTTGATCACGTCGAGGTTGTGCTCGATCACCAGCACCGAGTTGCCCTGGTGCCGGCGACAGCAACCAGGCGCCCACCACCGACTGTCACAGCCTCCCGCCAGGATGGGTGGGAGGCCAGGTCTCCAGCCGTTGGAGACTGAACGGAGGCGTACGATGTCACTGATGGACGAGGTCGAACGACGGCGCTTTCTCGACACCTTGAGGAGCGACGCCGATTTCCGCGCCACCGTGCGGCGGGAGTTGCTCACCGACGAGCTGCTGAACCTGCCCCAGACGGTGACCACCCTGATCGACGTGGTCACCCAGCAGCGCCAGGACTTCACCGCCTTGGCGACGGCTGTCCACACCTACATGGAACGGACGATCAGCCTCATTGGAGACGGCTTTGCGGCGACCCGTGCGAGGTTCGATCAGGTCGACGCGAGGATCGGCCAGGTTGAAGCGAGGTTCGACCAGGTCGAGGCGGAGTTCTCCCAGCTGCGGGCGGAGGTCTCCGAGCTGCGAACCGCCACGCAGGCCGGCTTCGCCGCCGTCGACGCGAGGTTCGACCAGGTCGACGCCGACTTCCGCGAGATCAAGGGCCGGCTCGCCTCGTAGCCCGTGAGGAGGGGCGCCGGCTGTCCTACAGGCCCAGCAACGGCCCCAGGAACTGCCCCGTGTAGCTCTCCGGCGTCTTGGCCACCTTCTCCGGTGTGCCCTCCACCACCACCGTCCCACCCCCGTCGCCGCCCTCGGGCCCGAGGTCCACCACCCAGTCGGCGGTCTTGATCACGTCCAGGTTGTGCTCGATCACCAGCACCGAGTTGCCCTGGTCCACCAGGCGGCCGAGGACGGTGAGCAGCTTGCGGATGTCCTCGAAATGGAGGCCGGTGGTGGGCTCGTCGAGGATGTAGATGGTGTGGCCGGTGGAGCGCTTGGACAGCTCCGAGGCCAGCTTCACCCGCTGGGCCTCGCCCCCCGACAGGGTGGGGGCGGGCTGGCCGAGCCGGACGTAGCCCAGTCCCACGTCCACCAGCGTCTGCATGTGCCGGGCGATCACGGGCTGGTTGGCGAAGAAGGACAGGGCCTCCTCGCACGGCATGTCCAGCACCTCGGCGATGTTCTTGCCCTTGAAGGTGATGTCGAGGGTGTCGCGGTTGTAGCGGGCCCCGGCGCACACCTCGCAGGGCACGTAGACGTCGGGCAGGAAGTGCATCTCGATCTTGATGGTGCCGTCGCCGGCGCAGGCCTCGCAGCGGCCCCCCTTGACGTTGAAGGAGAACCGGCCCGGCTGGTAGCCCCGGACCTTGGCCTCCTGGGTCTGGGAGAACAGCTTGCGGATGGCGTCGAACACGCCGGAGTAGGTGGCCGGGTTGGAGCGGGGCGTGCGACCGATCGGCGACTGGTCGATGTTGATGACCTTGTCGAGGTGCTCGGCGCCATCGATGGCCTTGTGGCGGCCCGGCACGGTCTTGGACTTGTAGACCCGCTGCATGAGGGCCCGGTACAGGATGTCGTTGACCAGGGTGGACTTCCCCGAGCCCGATACCCCGGTGATGGCCGTGAAGCAGCCGAGGGGGAACTCCACGTCGATGCCCTTCAGGTTGTGCTCCCGGGCGCCCCGCACCACCAGCCACTCGTCGCCCGGCTCCCGCCGCATCTCCGGCACCGGGATGGTGCGCCGACGGGCCAGGTAGTCCCCGGTGATGGACCGCTCGCAGTCGAGCAGGCCCTCGACCGGCCCGGTGTACACGATCTCGCCGCCGTGCTCGCCGGCACCGGGGCCGATGTCGACCACGTGGTCCGACACCCGGACGGTGTCCTCGTCGTGCTCCACCACGATGACGCTGTTGCCCAGGTCCCGGAGCCGCTTCAGGGTGTCGATGAGGCGGTGGTTGTCCCGCTGGTGCAGGCCGATGGAGGGCTCGTCGAGGACGTAGAGCACGCCCACCAGGCCGCTGCCGATCTGGCTGGCCAGGCGGATGCGCTGGGCCTCGCCGCCGGCCAGGGTGCCGGCCGAGCGGTTGAGGCTCAGGTAGTCGAGCCCCACGTCGAGCAGGAAGCGCACCCGGGCCCGGATCTCCCGCAGGACCCGGTCGGCGATGAGGTGGTCCCGCTCGGACAGCTGGAACTCCCCGAGGGCCACGGCCGCCCTGGCGATGGACAGGTTGCACAGCTCGAAGATGTTGCGCCCGCCCACGGTGACGGCCAGCGAGGCCGGTTTGAGGCGGGCCCCGCTGCACTCGGGGCAGGGCACCTCCCGCATGTAGCCCTCGATCTGCTCCCGCATGTAGTCCGACTCCGCCTCGGAGTGGCGGCGCTGGAGGTAGGGGATGACGCCCTCGTAGCCGGTGTAGTACGAGCGGGTGCGGCCGTAGCGGTTGCGGTACTGGACGTGGACCTGCTTGGGCATGCCCCACAGCACGGCCTTCTGCTCTGCCTTCTTCAGCTTCCTCCAGGGTGTCCGGGTGGAGAACTTGAGGGTGTCGGCCACCGCCACCAGGACCCGGCCGAAGTACTCGGCCCGGCCCGTGGCCCAGGGCGCCACCGCCCCCTCGTCGATGCTGAGGTCGGGGTTGGGCACCACCAGCTCGGGGTCCACCTCATAGCGGGTGCCGAGGCCGGCGCAGTGGTCGCAGGCCCCGTAGGGGGAGTTGAACGAGAAGTTCCGGGGGGCCAGCTCGTCGAAGCTGAGCCCGCAGTTGGGGCAGGCCAGGTGCTGGCTGAAGGTGAGGCAGTCGTCGGGGCTGGAGCTGCCGTCCTTGGCCACGATCTGGACCTCGGCCACGCCGTCGGCCAGGCGCAGGGCCGTCTCCAGGGAGTCGGTGAGGC
>JBOGHQ010000428.1:0-6674 GCA_050744785.1 Acidimicrobiales bacterium
CTCGATCCCGGCGCTGTTGGCGATGACGAGCCGCGCCCGCCCGAGCGCCGCCCGCACCGCCGCGGCGCCGGCCGCCGAGCCGGGCGCCTCCTCCTCGGCCCCGGGCGAGGCCAACCCCACCGCCGGTGCGGCGGGACCGCCCGGCGAGGCCGGCGCCGCCGTCGCCAAGTCGGCTGATGCCCAGGCCGCTCCCGGCGTGGTGCCCGCCGAGGCCGAGGCCATCATCCGGTCGGTCCGCCGCTCCGGGCCCAACAGCACCAAGCGCCTCCTGGCCGCGCTGGCCCCCCTCCGGGACCTTGGGATGAGCCTGCCGGAGATCATCGCGGCCGGGTTCGGGCGCTTCCCGGTGGCCGGTCCCACCACTTTCACCCACGACTGGCTGTTCCCGCGGCACACCCCCGAGTTCCACCTGCACAAGGGCACCGACCTCTTCGCGGCCATGGGCACGCCAGTGCGATCGCCCGCCGACGGCGTCCTGAAGTTGGCCCAAGGCGGCTCGGGCGGGCTTGCCGCCTACGTGTACCAAGCCGACGGCACCTACTACTACATGGCCCACCTCAGCGCCTTCGCGACCGGCCAGCGGCCCGGCCGGCAGGTACGCCTGGGCGAGATCGTCGGCTACGTGGGTGACTCCGGCAACGCCAAGGGCGGCAGCCCCCACGTCCACTTCGAGATCCACCCCGCCCCCACCCGCCAGGTCGTCACCGGCAAGGGCCGCAACCGCACCGTGACCTACGTGGTGCGGCCCGTGCCCATCGGCACCGTGCTGCCCGCCATGGACCCCAAGGCCACCCTCGACCAATGGCTCAAGGAGGCCCTGGATGCGGTACCGGACCTCGTCGCCGCGGTGGAGAGCCGTCCTCGAGCCCTCGTGGCCACCGGGCTCACCGGCCGGCGGGGCGACGGCCGCCCGAGCAGCTTCGCGGCACCGGTGGCGCCGCCCACGTCGCAGCTGCTCTGGGCCTCGTCGGTGAACCCGGGCGGCGGCGCGGCCCGGCTGGCCGAAGCCGAGGCGCTGGTGGTGGCGAGCGAGTTCGACTGGTCGGCGGCCGCCCGCCGCCAGGAGGCCCGGCGGGAGGAGCAGGCCCGGGCCCTGGCCTGGACGCACGCCGTCCTGGCCCCCCTCACCCCGCCTGCACTGCTGACCCAGACCCCCGCCTCCGCCGACGAGTAGGCGCCGCGGCTAGGTGCTGTGACCACGAACGTCCGCCCCGCCTGAGTTCCTTCCCCGGCTGGGGCCCCAACCCCAGCCTCCTCCACGAGGCGGGGTCCCCATCCCCGCCTGTGGCCGTGCCCGAGCCGCGGTCCGCGGCCGCTCGTGCCGCCGCAGGCGGCCTCCACGGCTGCGGGCCACCCAGAAAGGACAGTGCGGAGCCGGCGCGAGCTCAGCTCGCCCGCCGGAGCTCGATCAACTTCGACCGAATGGAGAGAGCGGAGCGAACGAATGAGGTCGAGGCGCTAGTCCCGGAAGTTGGTGAACTGCAGGGGGATGCCGAAGTCCTCGGCCTTGAGGGCGGCGATGACGGCCTGGAGGTCGTCGCGCTTCTTGCCCGAGACGCGCAGCTGGTCGCCCTGGGCCTGCGACGACACGCCCTTGGGGGCCTTCTCCTTGATGAACCTGTTGAGGCGGCGGGCATTGTCCGCCGAGATGCCGGCGTTGAGGGTGACGGTCTGGCGCACCGTGCCCTTGGCCCCCTCCTCGACCTTGCCGCGGTCGAGCGCCTTGAGGGACACCTGGCGCTTCACCAGCTTCTCCTCCACGACCTGCAGCACGGCCCGGAGGCGGTCTTCAGTGGAGGAGTGCAGGCGCAGCTCCTGGCCGGACAGCTCCACGCCCGAGCCGGTGTCCTTGAAGTCGAAGCGGGTGGCCAGCTCCCGGCTGGCCTGGTCCACAGCGTTGCGCACTTCCTGCATGTCGACCTCGGAAACCACGTCGAAAGTGGGCATCGGCGAAGGCTAACCTCCTCCCTCCACCAAGGGTCGGTGCCCGAGCGGCCAAAGGGAGCAGACTGTAAATCTGCCGGCACAGCCTACGGAGGTTCGAATCCTCCCCGGCCCACAGCACGTCTCCTGGAGATCCGTAGGTTTGAGAGGGTGCGCGAATGGGAGAAGGTGCGCGACGATTGACCTACCTGGGCGCACAGGGCCCGCACAAGAAAGGAACACCCGATGTTCGAGCACAGCTGCAAGAAGGCCGGCGCCGTCGGCTGCAACTGGACGGCCCGCGCCGGCTCCGAGGAGGAGCTCAAGCAGAAGGTGGTCGATCACGCCCGCCGCAAGCACAACGTCAAGAACATGAGCGACACCATCTACAGCTACCTGCGGGAGCAGGCCCGGCGGTAGTGCTGGCCTGACCACCGGCCGCCGGTGCGTGTCGTCGTCGCTGGCGCCGGTCTGGCCGGGCTGACAGCGGCTACCACCATCGCCGCGGCGGGCGTCGACGTCCAGGTGCTCGAGCCCCGCCGGCGCGTGGGGGGTCGCATCATGGCGGTCGAGGCCGATCAGCCCGGCGGCGCGGTCGACCTCGGTGCCACTTGGCACTGGAGCGACCAGCCCGAGATCCTCGGGCTGGCAACCGGCCTGGGCCTGCACAGCTTCCCCCAGCACGCCGAGGGGCACACCCTCCACGAGACCGATGCCGCTGGTAGGCCGGTGCCCGTGGAGCCGGTCCAGCCCCCGGCCCAGGCCCGCCGGTTCGCGGGCGGCACCAATGAGCTGTGCCTGCGCCTGGCCGGGCGCCTGCCCCCGGTCTCGCTCGAACTGGAGCGAGAAGTCACCATCGTGGCGCGCCATGACGAGGGGATCTCGCTCACCGTGGCCGACCGGGACGGCGAGGAGACCACCCGCCCCGCCACCCACGTGGTCGTGGCCGTGCCGCCCCGACTGGTGCTCCAGAACGTGTTCTTCCAGCCCGCCCTCCCCGACGACCTCGTGGGCGCCATGCGCAACACCCACACCTGGATGGGCGAGGCCATCAAGTGCGTGGCTGTCTACGACTCGCCGTTCTGGCGAGAGGCCGGCCTGTCCGGCACCGCCTTCAGCCAGGCCGGCCCGCTGGTGGAGGTGCACGACGCCTGCGGCCCCGGCGGCCGGCCCGCCGCCCTGTGGGGCTTGGTGGCCTACGACCCCGACCATCGCCGCACGGGCCCGGCCGAGCGGGCGACGGCCGTCCTGGCCCAGCTGGCCCGCCTGTTCGGGCCTGCCGCCGCCGACCCGGTGCAGTGCGTGGAGCGGGACTGGTCGGCCGACGCCTACACCTGCGAGGACGAGCACCACCACGGCGAGCCGCTGCCCTACGGGGCGCCGCCGCTCACCCGGCCCTACTGGGACGGCCGCCTGGTGTTCGCCGGCACCGAGACGGCCGCCAGGGGCGGCGGTCACATGGAGGGGGCCGTGATCTCGGGCCGGCGGGCGGCCGCCCTGATCCTGGGAGGCTGACCGCTCGCCTCACGCCGCTGGCCGGGCCGGCGTGCGCAGATGGTCACACGGGTGAGACGGGCGGGAAACGGAGCGGTGATCGGCCCTCTCTATGTTCGCCTCCATGAACAGACGGGACTTCTTGCGCATGGGCGGCGCGACCTTGGTCACCCCCGGTGTCGCCGGCCTGCTGGCTGCCTGCGGGGACGGCGGCGGTGGTACCACCGCCGCCGCCAGCGCCGGCCAGCAGAGCTCCACCACCAAGGCCTCGGGCCCGGCCCGCAAGGTGAAGCTCGGCTTCATCGCCCTCACCGACTGCGCCTCCATCGTGATGGCCAAGGAGCTCGGCTACTTCGAGGAGCGGGGCCTCGACGTGTCGGTGGAGAAGCAGGCCTCCTGGCCGGCCACCCGTGACAACCTCCTCAACGGCGCCATCGACGGCGCCCACTGCCTCATCAGCATGCCCCTCTCCCTGGCGGCCGGGATCGGCGGCCAGGGCACGGCCCTGAAGATCGCCATGGTCCTCAGCAACAACGGCCAGGCCATCAACCTCAGCAACGACTTCGCGTCGGTGGGCTACGGCGACCTGGCCAAGGCGAAGGCGGCGCTGGAGTCCAAGGAGCCCACCCTGGCCATGACGTTCCCGGGCGGGACCCACGACATCTGGCTCCGCTACTGGCTGAAGGCCACGGGCGCCGATCCTTCCAAGGTCAAGATCATCCCGATCCCGCCGCCCCAGATGGTGGCCAACATGAAGGTCGGCGCCATGGACGGCTACTGCGTGGGGGAGCCATGGGGCGCGGTAGCGGTGAAGGAAGGCATCGGGTTCACCCACCTCACCACCCAGGACCTGTGGCGCTTCCACCCCGAGAAGGCCCTGGTGGTGAACGAGGGCTTCGCCACCCAGAAGCAGGACATCCTCGTGGACCTCATGGGCGCCATCCTCAAGGCCAGCAAGTGGCTCGACGACCTCGACAACCGGCCCCTGGCGGCCGAGACCATCGGGGCGGCGGGTTACGTGAACGCCCCGGCCCACGAGATCGAGACGCGGCTGCTGGGCAAATACCAGCTCGGGGCAGACCTGCCCGACAAGACCTACGAGGGCGACCAGATGGTGTTCTTCCGGGACGGGCAGGTGAACAGCCCCCGCCGGGCCTACGCCCTGTGGTTCCTGGCCCAGTTCCAGCGGCTGGGCCTGGTGAAGGAGGCGCCGCCGGCCCAGGAGCTGGCCGACTCGATCATCCTCCGCGACGTCTACGAGAAGGTGGCCGCCGCCGAGGGCATCGACATCCCCGACGACGACATGGCGCCCTTCGAGGTCCAGCTCGACCAGGTGACCTTCGACCCCAGCAAGTTGAGCGAGGAGGCGACGCGACCGTGACCCTCACCACCGACCAGGCCGTCCAGGTCGACAAGGGGCCGCCTCCCGACCTGGCCCCCGACCCCCCGGCCCCGTGCCCACCGACGGCCGGGCGGGGCCGGGGCCTGGCCGGCCTGCGGGCCCTGGGCTGGGCGGCGGTGGGGCTGGCCGGGCTGGGCCTGCTGTGGCAGCTGGCTGCGGCAGCCAGCCCCGACCTGCCCACGCCGGCCGAGGCCCTGAAGGAGCTGTGGCGCCTCGTCTCCAACCCCTTCTACGACAATGGCCCCAACGACAAGGGGATCGGGCGCCAGCTGCTCATCTCGCTGCGGCGGGTGTTCACCGGCTTCGGCATCGCGGCCGGACTGGGCATCCCGCTGGGCCTGCTCATGGGCGCCAGCCGGCGGGCCTGGCAGGCCGCCAACCCGGTCGTCCAGCTGCTGCGGCCCGTCTCGCCCCTGGCCTGGTTCCCCATCTGGCTGGTGATGACCAAGGACCCCGGCAAGGCCGCTGTCTACGTCATCTGCATCACCGCCCTGTGGCCCACCGTCATCAACACCGCCGCCGGCGCAGCGGCCATCCCCCGGGACCAGCGCAACGTCGCCCTGGTGTTCCGCTTCGGGCGGCTGGCCTACCTGCGCCACGTCCTGCTGCCCAACGCCCTGCCCCAGATCGTCACCGGGCTGCGCCAGTCCATGGGCATCGCCTGGATGGTGATCGTGGCCGTCGAGATGCTCTCCAGCGGCGGGGCCGGCATCGGGTTCTTCGTGTGGGACTCCTACAACGCCAGCAACCTGGCCGCGGTGATCGCCGCCATCCTGCTGATCGGTGCCGTGGGGCTGGTCCTCGACCTGCTGTTCCTGCGCTTGGGCCGGCGGGTGACCCTGGAGGAGGTGCACCCATGACCGGCCCGGGAGGACGGTCCTTTGGCAACTCATCGGTGCGACATCGAAAGGCGATGGTGCACCTATGACATTGGTCATCGAAGGCGTGCGCAAGGGATTTCGCCGGGGCAAGGAGCCCTACCAGGAGGTGCTGCGCGGCGTCGATCTCACCGTGCCCCAGGGCGAGTTCGTCTCGCTGATCGGCCACTCGGGGTGCGGCAAGTCGACCCTGCTCAACGTGGTGGCCGGGCTACTGCGGCCCGACGCCGGCCGGGTCACCCTGGACGGCAACGCCATCGGCGGCCCAGGGCCCGACCGGGCCATGGTGTTCCAGAACTACTCGCTGCTGCCCCGGCTCAGCCTGCTGGCCAACGTGCGGGAGGCGGCCCGCGCCGCCCGGCCCGACCGGCCCAAGGAGCGCACCGACGAGATCGTCGAGCGCTACCTCACCGCTGTCGGGCTGTGGGGGCACCGGGACAAGAAGCCGGGCCAGGTGTCCGGCGGCATGCAGCAACGCACCGCGGTGGCGCGCGCCTTCGCCGTGGGGCCCCGGCTCCTGTTGCTGGACGAGCCCTTCGGCGCCCTGGACGCCCTCACCCGGGCCCGGCTCCAGCAGCAGCTGGTCGAGCTGTGGTCCCACGAGTCCGAGACCGAGACGGTGCTGATGGTGACCCACGGCATCGACGAGGCGGTGCTGCTGGCCGACCGCATCGTGGTCATGGCCAACCCACCCCAGCCGTCGGTGCGGGAGATCCTGCCGGTACCCATCCCCCGCCCTCGGGACCGGGTGTCGGTGCTCCAGGAACCCGCCTTCCGCGCCACCCAGGAGCGGCTCATGGCGCTGCTCACCGCCGACGCCATGGTGGCCGCCTGACGTCCGCGACTTGAAACATTAGGTACACCTAACTCATGATGTAAGGGTGCCGAACAGCAGTCGACGCCGCCGGGTCGTAGGTCTGGTCATCGCCTTGGCCCTCCTGGCCCTGGCCGCCTGCAGCGACGGCGACGGCGGCGAC
>JBOGHQ010000429.1:0-5006 GCA_050744785.1 Acidimicrobiales bacterium
ACCTGCGCCACAAGCAGCGGCAGGGCTAGGGGGACCATGGCACGCATCGCCGGCGTCGACATCCCGCGGGAGAAGCGGCTCGAGATCTCCCTCACCTACATCTTCGGGGTCGGCCGCACCACCTCCAGGCAGGTGTGCGCCGCCACCGGGATGAACCCCGACACCCGGGTCCGCGACCTCACCGACGAGGAGGTGGCCCGGCTCCGCAACTGGATCGACGCCAACCTCAAGGTCGAGGGCGACCTGCGCCGGGACATCCAGCAGGACATCAAGCGCAAGATGGAGATCGGCTCCTACCAGGGCATCCGCCACCGCCGCGGCCTGCCGGTGCGGGGCCAGCGCACCCACACCAACGCCCGCACCCGCAAGGGCCCGAAGAAGACCGTGGCCGGGAAGAAGAAGGTCCGCAAGTGACGACCACCGCAGGAGCCCGCTAGATGGCCAAGCCCAAGCCTGGCGGGCGCCGCCCCCGGCGCCGCGAGCGCAAGAACGTGGCCTTCGGCGTGGCCCACATCAAGAGCTCGTTCAACAACACCATCGTCTCCATCACCGACATGGACGGGAACGTCATCGCCTGGGCCTCGTCCGGCAACGTCGGCTTCAAGGGCTCCCGCAAGTCCACGCCCTTCGCGGCCCAGCTGGCCGCCGAGGCGTGTGCCCGGCGGGCCATGGAGCACGGCATGCGCAAGGTCGACGTGCTGGTGAAGGGCCCGGGCTCGGGCCGGGAGACGGCCATCCGGTCCCTCCAGCAGACCGGCCTCGAGGTGTCGGGCATCAAGGACGTCACCCCCATCCCCCACAACGGTTGCCGCCCCAAGAAGCGGCGCCGGGTCTAGGAGGCGAGAGCATGGCTCGCTACACCGGCCCCGTCTGCCGCCTCTGCCGGCGGGAGAAGATGAAGCTGTTCCTCAAGGGCCCCAAGTGCGACACGATGAAGTGCCCAATCGAGCGCCGGCCCTACCCGCCCGGCGAGCACGGCCGGGACCGCATGCGGCAGGGCTCGGAGTACCTGGCCCAGCTACGGGAGAAGCAGAAGGCCCGCCGCATCTACGGCGTGCTCGAGAAGCAGTTCGCCAACCTCTACGCGGAGGCCACCCGCCAGTCCGGCATCACCGGCGAGAACCTGCTGCGGATGCTCGAGCTGCGCCTCGACAACGTGGTGTACCGGGCCGGGTGGGGCGCCAGCCGCAGCCAGGCTCGCCAGTTCGTGCGCCACGGCCACGTACTGGTGAACGGCCGGCGGGTCGACATCCCGAGCTTCCGGGCGCGCAAGGGCGACGTCGTCGCCCTGAAGGAGCGCTCCCGCGAGCTGATCGTCATCCGCCACAACGTCGACACCCTCGATCGCCAGATCCCGCCGTGGATGGACGCCGGGGCGGGCGGGTTCGAGGTCACCATCCGGGACGTCCCGCGGCGCGAGCACATCGACGTCCCCGTCCGCGAGCAGCTCATCGTGGAGCTCTACTCGAAGTAACCGGCGTCCGCCGGCCGCCCGCCGGCCGGAGGCAACCTGCCAGCAGATCCGCCGAGGAGCGCCGCTCCGACGCCAAAGGAGTCATCCGTGTTGATCATCCAGCGCCCCACTGTGGAGGCGGTGTCCGAGGAGGACGCCCACCGCCAGTCGTTCGCCATCGGCCCACTGGAGCCGGGCTTCGGCCACACGCTGGGCAACTCGCTGCGCCGCACCCTGTTGTCGGCCATCCCGGGGGCGGCGGTCACCCAGATCCGCTTCGACGACGCCCTCCACGAGTTCACCACGCTGCCGGGGGTGAAGGAGGACGTCACCGACCTCATCCTCAACCTGAAGGACCTGGTGCTGCGGCTGGAGGGCGACGACGACGTCACGCTGCGCATCGACGTGCGGGGACCGGCCACCGTCACGGCGCGGGACATCCAGCCCGCCGCCGGCGTGGAGGTCCTCAACCCGGACCTGCACGTCGCCACCCTCAACAGCCGTGGCCGGCTGGCCGTCGACATCTTCGTGGAGCGGGGCCGGGGCTACGTGTCCGCCGACCGCAACAAGCGCTCGTCCACCATCGGCGTCCTGCCGGTGGACTCCATCTTCTCGCCCGTGCGCCGGGTGGCCTTCACCATCGAGCCCACCCGGGTGGAGCAGTCCACCGACTTCGACCGGCTCGTCCTCGACATCGAGACCGACGGCTCCATCTCGCCGCGGGAGGCCCTGGCCTCGGCCGGCGAGACCCTCCGCTCCCTGGTGGGCCTGGTGGCCGACATGAGCGAGAGCCCCCAGGGCCTGGAGCTGGGCGACGTCAGCTCGGCCAGCACCGGCTCGCCCGACCTCGACCTCCCCATCGAGGACCTCGACCTGTCCGAGCGGCCTCGCAACTGCCTCAAGCGGGCCCAGGTCAACACGGTGGGGGAGCTGGTCCACAAGACGGTGGACGACCTGCTGGCCATCACCAACTTCGGCCAGAAGTCGCTGGACGAGGTGCTCCAGAAGCTGGACGAGCGGGGCCTGTCGCTGCGCACCAAGGGCGGGGAGTAGAACAGTGGCCGTGCCCGGCGCCCCCAAGAAGGGCCCCCGCCTGGGAGGCGACGCCGCCCATCAGAAGGCCATGCTGGGCAACCTGGTGGCCTCGCTGGTGGCGGCCGAGGCCATCGTCACCACCGAGGCCAAGGCCAAGCAGCTGCGGCCCGGGGTGGAGAAGGTGATCACCAAGGCCAAGAAGGGCGGGGTGCACCGCCACCGCCAGGTCGTGTCCTTCATCCGGGACAGGGACATGGCCCACAAGCTCTTCGAGGAGATCGGGCCCCGGTACGCCGACCGCGCCGGCGGCTACACCCGCATCCTCAAGCTGGGCCCGCGCCACGGGGACAACGCCCCCATGGCCCGTATCGAACTGGTGTGAGCCTGTTCGACCAGGAAGAGGTCGAACAGGGGCCGGCGGCGCCCGCCCAACCCAGCGGCACCACTGACCGGGAGGCCCCTGCCCGGGCCGCCACCGGCGTGCGGGTGATGATGACGATCGCCTACGACGGCTCAGGGTTCCACGGCTTCGCCGCCAACCCCGGCGTCCGCACGGTGGCGGGGGAGCTGAGCTCGGCCATCGCCAGGGTCGTGGGCCACCCCGTCCAGCTCACCTGCGCGGGCCGCACCGACAGCGGCGTGCACGCCTGGGGCCAGGTGGTGCACTTCGACACCCCGTCGCAGGTGGACGCCGCCGCCCTCCAGCGCTCGATCAACAAGCTGCTCTCGCCGGCGGTCGTGGTGCGGTCGGTGGGGGAGGCCCCGCCGGGGTTCGACGCCCGACGGTCCGCGGTCGGCCGCCGCTACCGCTACACGGTGCTGAACCGGCCCGTGCCCGACCCCTTCCTGGCCGCCACCTCATGGCACGTGGAGGACCCGCTCGACATCCGCGCCATGGCCCTGGCCTGCGACCCCCTGATCGGCGAGCACGACTGGTCCTCGTTCTGCCGCCGGCCGCCGGACGACCCCGCCACGGGGGCGACGTCCCTGGTGCGGGTGGTGCGGGAGACGGGCTGGTCCGACCTCGGCGACGGCCGGCTCCGCTTCGAGATCGAGGCGTCGGCGTTCTGCCACCAGATGGTGCGCTCGCTGGTCGGCACGCTGGTGGCGGTGGGCCGGGGCCGCTTCAAGGCCGGCGACGTGGCCGCCATCCTCCGGGCCAAGGACCGCAAGCGGTCCGCCGAGCCCGCCCCGCCCCAGGGGCTGTGCCTCTGGGAGGTCACCTACCCCAGTCCCGAGTAAATAGGGCCCGGATTCCGGGCCCTATTTACTCCAGAGGGCTACCCTTGGAGGGTTCGGCGGTACCCGGGGCGGAGGGGTGTGGTGAGCGCGACAGCGGTGCGCATCGGGGGGCAGGCGCTGACCGATGGTGTGCTCATGCGCACCAGCCGGGCCTGGGCCGTGGCGCGCGACGACGGGTCGGTGGAGGTGGGCGAGATGCCGCCGGGCCGGCTGGCCCGGATCCCTGTGGTGCGGGTCGTCGTGGGCCTGGTCGCCGGCATGGGCCTGGCCGTGGGCCGAGGGCTCTTGGGCCGGGGCTCCGCCGTCCGGCGGTCGCCGGCGTCCCGGCGGCGCAACCTTCGCTTCCTGTGGGTGCTGGCCGGCGTGGAGGCGGCCGGCCTGGCCGTGTCGTCCGCGGTGGGCGGCCGGGACCTGCCGGCATGGGGGACCGTGCTGGTGGCCCTGGTGCCGTGGGTGGCGGCCTTCGCGCTGCTCCGGCTGGCCGCGCCGGCGTCGCTGTGGCGCTACCACGGCGCCGAGCACAAGGCGGTAGCCGCCCACGAGGCCGGCCTGGGGATGGACGACCTGGCCGGCGTGCTGGCCGCCCCCCGGGTCCACGACCGGTGCGGCACCAACCTGGTCGTCCTGGCCATGGTCGGCGGCCTGGCCCTGGCCGGCCTTCCCTCGGTGTTGCAGGTCCCCGCCTTCCTCGTGCTGCTGGGGACGTGCGCCGAGGCCGTCACCCTGGCCGCCCGCCGGCCGCGGTCGCGCTCCAGCCGGTTGCTGCTCGGTGGGGGCCGCGCCCTCCAGCGCTGGGTCACCACCAGCGAGCCCACGCCCGAGGAGCAGGCCGTGGGTTGCCGGGCCCTGGCCGCCTGCCTGGCCCACCACCACTCGCTGGCGGGTGGGGGCAGCCCCGGCACCGAGCTGGCCGCCGCGGCCTGAGAACATCGGCCGCGCCGGGCGGCGCGAGCAGTTGGGTGAGCTTCGAAGAGCGGGAGCCGGCCAAGGTGGTCGGCCTGTACCTTTGGCGATCCCCGACGACGGCCCACTCCTGCTCGGCATCGACGTCGGCACCAGCCGCACCAAGGTCGCCCTGGTCGACGCCGGCGGCGCCGAGGTGGCCCACGCCGCCGTCGCCACCCCCTTCGCGGCCACGCCGTCCGGTGGCGTCGAGGCGAGCGTGGACGACCTGCTGCGCGGCGTGGGTGCCGTGGTGGGCAGGCTCGGACCGGCTCGGGGGCGGGTCACGGCGGTGGGCGTGGCCGGTGTGGCCGAGAGCGGGACACCGGTGGAC
>JBOGHQ010000430.1:0-2075 GCA_050744785.1 Acidimicrobiales bacterium
GGCCAGGCGGCCGGCCGCCACCGCCGCCCGCGCCCGCGCCACCAGGCCCAGCGTCCAGGCCAGGTTGTGCAGCGTCAGCAACCGGGCCGCCCCTGGGTCGCCCACCCGGAGGAGGTGGCGGAGATAGGCGCGAGACCACCGTCCGCACACCGCGCAGGAACAGGTCGCCTCGAGGGGCCCCTCGTCGGTGGCGAAGGCGGCGTTGCGGAGGTGGACCCGGCCCTCGGCCGTGAGGACGGTGCCGTGCCGGCCCAGCCGGGTGGGCAGCACGCAGTCGAACATGTCCACGCCGAGGGCCACCGCCTCCACCAGCCCGATCGGGTCACCCACGCCCATCAGGTAGCGGGGGGCCCCGTCCGGCAGGGCCTCCAGCGCGGCAGCCAGCGCCTCGAGCAGCTCGGCCCTCGGCTCCCCCACCGACAGCCCACCCACGGCGTAACCATCGAAGCCGATCTCGACGGTGCGGGCCGCGCTCTCGGCCCGGAGCGACGCGTCCACGCCGCCCTGGACGATGCCGAACAGGGCCTGACCGTCCCGGCGGTGGGCCGCCTTGGAACGGCGCGCCCAGGCCGCGGTGCGTTCCACCGCCAGCCGCACCACCTCGGGCGGGGACGGCAGGGGTGGGCACACGTCCAGCACCATGGCGATGTCGGCGCCCAGCTCGGCCTGCACCTCCAGGGCCCCCTCGGGTGTGAGGCGGTGGGTCGTGCCGTCGTAGGTGGACCGGAAGGTGACGCCGTCGTCGTCGACGGCGGGCTCGAGCGAGAAGACCTGGTAGCCGCCCGAGTCCGTCAGCACCTGCCCGTCCCACGAAGAGAAGCCGTGGACGCCGCCCAGGGCGGCCACCGCCTCGGCACCGGGGCGCAGCATGAGGTGGTAGGTGTTGGCCAGGAGGACCTCCACCCCAAGGTCTTCGAGGTCAGCGGTGGACACGGCCCGCACCGCGGCTCGCGTCCCCACCGGCATGAAGCAGGGGGTGCGGAAGCAGCCGCGGCTGGTGGTGGCCAACCCGGCCCGGGCCGCGCCGTCGCTGGCCTCGACCTCGAAGCGCAGGCTCACCCCCGGCGTCCCGGCCGGCCCACCAGCATGGCGTCGCCGAACGACAAGAAGCGGTAGCCCTCGGCCAGGGCCAGGTCGTAGAGCTGGCGCCAGCCGTCGCCCATGAACGCGGCCAGGAGCAGCAGCAGGGAGGACCGGGGCAGGTGGAAGTTGGTGAGCAGCACGTCGACGACCCGGAACGGGTGCCCGTCCCGGATGAAGAGCCGGGTCCTGCCCGCCAGCTCGCCGGTGGCGGCGGCCGACTCCAGGGCCCGCACGGTGGTGGTGCCCACCGCCACCACCCGGCGAGCCGACCGGCACGCCTCCCACGTCGACGCCGGCACCGCGTAGGCCTCGCCGTGCAGTTCGTGGTCCTCGGCCCGGGCCGCCGGGACGGGCTGGAAGGTGGCCAGGCCCACGGCCAGGTCGACGGCGTGGACCTCCACGCCTCCCGCCCGGCACCGGTCCAGCACCTCGGTGCTCAGGTGCAGCCCGGCCGTCGGCGCCGCCACCGAGCCGGGGGTGCGGGCGTACACCGTCTGGTAGCGCTCGGGGTCGGCCAGGGCGGTGGTGATGTAGGGGGGCAGGGCCAGGGCGGCGTGCCCGTCCAGGTCCTCCAGCACCCGCACGGTGCGGGTCCCGCCCTCCCGGCGGGCGCCCACCTCCAGCAGGTCCGGGCCGCCCCCGTCAGGGATCAGGCGGGTGCCGTCCGCCACCCGCCGCCCGGGGCGCACCAGCGCCTCCCACTCCCCCGCCGCTCCGGCGGGCTCCAGCAGCACCACCTCCACCCGCCCGCCGCTCGGCTTGCGCAGCAGCAGTCGGGACGGCCGGACCCGTGTCTCGTTGACCACCAGGACGTCGCCCGGCTCCAGCAGGCCGGGCAGGTCCCGGACGTGGCGGTGGGCGGGGCCGGCCTCGGGGCCCAGGGCGACCAGGAGGCGCGCCGATTCCCGCGGCTCGGCCGGCACCTGGGCGATGGCGCCGTCCGGCAGGTGGTAGTCGAACGCCGCCATGTCGGCCACGGCGGCACCTTAGGG
>JBOGHQ010000431.1:0-2519 GCA_050744785.1 Acidimicrobiales bacterium
CTCCCGCGCCCGAGCCGGTGGCCGCGGCGCCGGTGGCCACCCCCGCCGGTCCGGCCCCGGTGCCGGTCTCCCCGGCCCTGCGCCAGGCCTCCATGGTGAGCGAGGAGCCGACGTCGTCGGACGTTCCCAGCGCCCTGCTGGTCCTGGTGGTTGCCGTCCTGCTCTTGGCGGTGGCCGCCACCGCCCTGGCGGTACCCTCCCGCTCGCCCGAGCCCGATCCGCCCGCCTTCGCCCGGCGCCGGGTCGACTGAGCCGCCCGGGCCAAGTGGCCCGGCCCAAGGACCCCGCCCCCGGGGCGGGGTGACGACGGAGGCAATCGCCCCACCCGAGCCGGGGCGATTGCCTTCTGTCGCGTCCAGACGGAGCCCGACCAGCCCACGACGTGCCACCATGACCGTCCCCGACCAAGGAGGCGGCATGCCACGAGAGGTGCGCGGCGTCGTGGCGCGGGCCAAGGGCCAACCGGTCTCGGTGGAGACCGTCGTGGTCCCCGACCCCGGCGACGGCGATGCCCTGGTGAAGGTCCAGGCCTGCGGGGTGTGCCACACCGACCTCCACTACCGCGACGGCGGCATCAGTGACGACTTCCCCATCCTCCTCGGCCACGAGGCGGCGGGGGTGGTGGAGGAGGTCGGCCCCGGCGTGCAGGGCCTGGCGCCGGGCGACTATGTCGTCATCGCCTGGCGGGCGCCGTGCGGCCGCTGCCGCTCCTGCCTGCGGGGCCGGCCGTGGTGTTGCTTCGACAGCCGCAACGCCTCCCAGCCGATGACGCTCGCCGACGGCACCCCCCTGAGCCCCGCCCTTGGGATCGGCGCCTTCGCCGAGTACACCCTGGTGGCCGCCGCCCAGGCGGTGAAGGTGGACCGCGGGGCCCGGCCCGAGGCGGCCGGCCTCATCGGCTGCGGGGTCATGGCCGGCTTCGGCGCCGCCGTCAACACCGGGAACGTGCAGCTGGGCGACACCGTGGCCGTCATCGGCTGTGGTGGCGTGGGGTGCGCCGCCGTCGCCGGCGCGTCCATCGCCGGCGCCCGCAAGGTGATCGCCGTCGACGTCAACGCCGCCAAGCTGGAGCTGGCCAAGCGCTTCGGCGCCACCCACACGGTCGACTCCAGCGCCGCCGACCCGGTGGCGGCCATCAAGGAGCTCACCAACGGCGTGGGCGTGGACGTGGTGATCGAGGCAGTGGGCCGCCCCGAGACGTACCGCCAGGCCTTCGACGCCCGCGACCTGGCCGGCACCCTGGTCCTGGTTGGCGTCCCCACGCCCGGCATGACCCTCGAGCTGCCTTTGATCGAGGTCTTCGGCCGGGGCGGCGCCCTCAAGTCCTCCTGGTACGGGGACTGCCTGCCCAGCCGGGACTTCCCCCGGCTCATCGACCTCCACCTCTCCGGCCGGCTGGACTTGGACGGGTTCGTGTCGGAGACCATCGCCCTCGACGAGGTGGAGGAAGCCTTCGACCACATGCGAACCGGCGACGTCCTCCGCTCGGTTCTGGTCTTGTGACGCTGCGGGTGGACCTGGTGCGGGCCCAGGGCGTGTTCTCCCTGGACGGCGAGGACTTCGACGTCGAGAACAACATCTGGCTGGTGGGCGACGACGACGAGGTGCTGATCGTCGACGCCGCCCACGACGCCGGCCCCATCCTGGCGGCGGTGGACGGGCGGGCCGTCACCCTCATCCTGTGCACCCACGGCCACAACGACCACGTGAACGCCGCCGCCGACCTGGCCAGCGCCACCGGCGCTCCCGTCGCCCTCCATGCCGCCGACCGCATGCTGTGGGACGTGGTGTACCGCCGCCGGGCACCCGACGTGGACCTGAGCGACCGGGACGGGGTGGAGGTGGCGGGGCGGCGGCTGCACCTCCTCCACACCCCCGGCCACTCGCCCGGTGGCGTCTGCCTCCACGTCCCGGAGGAGGGCGCACTGTTCTCGGGCGACACCCTGTTCCGGGGCGGGCCGGGGGCAACGGGCCGCTCCTACTCGCACCGGGACACGCTCCTCGCCTCCATCCGGGAGAAGCTCCTCGTGCTGGCGCCGGAAACGGTGGTGCACACCGGGCACGGGCCCGACACCACCATCGGTGCCGAGGCGCCGGGCATCGAGGCGCCTTCAACCTGAGGCTAGCTTCGACCGGGCGAGTAGACGTTCATCGAGCCGCCCCGGAGGAACCCCACCAGGGCCAGGTTGGCCCGCCGAGCCGTCTCGACCGCCAGGGACGAGGGGCCGCTCACCGCCGTCAACGCCGAAAAGCCGGCTGCCCACGCCTTCTGCACCATCTCGAACGAGGCCCGCCCGCTCACGAACAGGCCGGCGCCCGTGCCCGGCAGCCGGCCGTCGAGCAGGAGCCGGCCCACCACCTTGTCCACCGCGTTGTGCCGGCCGATGTCCTCCCGGACCAGGGTGACCTCACCGGTGGTGGGATCGAAGGTGGCGGCGGCGTGCACCGAGCCGGTGGCCTCGAACAGCGGCTGGCGGGCCCGGACCGCGCCGGGCACACCGGCCAGGACCGCGGCGTCG
>JBOGHQ010000432.1:0-12945 GCA_050744785.1 Acidimicrobiales bacterium
GGCGGGCCAGCCGGGCCACGTGGACCACGTCGTCGCGGGTGATGCGCTCGGGCATGCGGTCCGGCAGCCTATGCGGCCCCCCGAGCCACGACCCCTCGAGTTTGGCTCCCGGCTTCTGGCCCCCCGAATCGACACCATGGTGTCGATTCCTGGGGCCAGAACGCGGTCCAGCCCGCTACGCAGGGCCCCCCTGGAACAGGTGCCGGCCCACCTCCCGCAGGCCGTCGAGGTCGTGGACGTCGCTGGCCAGCATGGGCACCCGCACCACCGGGGCGGGCGCCACTTGTGACGCCAGGGCCGCGAAGTGGCCCTCCTCGCTCTGGGCCACCTGGCGGAGGTCGGCCAGGTTCTCGTACAGCCGCCCGAGGGGCGACCCGGCCAGGGTGGCAGCCCGCTGGCGCAGGGCGCCGGCATCCTCGCTGCCGCCCGTGGCATCACTGGTGCCGAAGGAGGGGTGCAGGCGGTTGACGACGAGGGCGTCCACGCCGATGCCCGACTCGATGAGCCGGCGGGCGAAGAACTCGGCCTCGGCAACAGCGTCGCCTCGCGGCGTGGCGACCAGGACGAAGGCGGCCGAGTCGCCCGCCAGCAGGGTCTGCACCGCCTGGGCCCGCTGCCGGAAGCCCTCCTCCATCCCCTCGAAGGCCTTGAAGAACGCCACCGCGTCGGACACCACCTCGGAGCCCACCACCCGGCTCACCGTGCGGAGGAAGGCCTGAGTGGCCACGCTGACGGCCTTCAGGTAGCCCCTCGTCGGGGAGACGAGGAGCCGGAACAGCCGGTTGTCGAGGAAGCGGGTGAGCCGGCGAGGCGCGTCGAGGAAGTCCAGGGCGTTGCGGGTGGGCGGGGTGTCCACCACGATGAGCTGGAAGCGACCCTCGTCGTACAGCTCGTGGAGCTTCTCCATGGCCATGTACTCCTGGGTGCCCGACAGGGCGCCGGCGATGTTGCGGTAGAGGCGGTTGCGGAGGATCCCCTCGGCTTGCTCGGGGGAGCCGGCGTGGCGCCGCACCAGGTCGTCGAAGGTGCTCTCGGTGTCGAGCATGAGGGCCCACAGCTCGCCGGGCCAGTCGCCCTCGACCCGACCGGCGGTGTTGGTGAGCTCGTCAAGGCCGAGGGCGTCGGCCAGGCGGCGGGCCGGGTCGATGGTGACGACGCAGGCCCGCCGGCCCCGGCGAGCCCCCTCCACGGCCAGGGCGGCGGCAGTGGTGGTCTTGCCGACACCGCCGGACCCGCAACACACGACGATGGCCCGCTCGACGAGCGGCACCAGGTCGCTCACCCGGGCGGGCCGAGGTCCCGCACCGCGCCGGCCAGCGCGCTGGCCAGGGTGTCGAGTTCGGGCCGGCCCACCTCAGTGGTGAACAGGAACGGGAGATGGAGCTGGGGGAGGGGGAGGGCCTTGGCCAGCCGTTCCACCTGCTCGGCGTGGAGGGCAACCCGGGCCGACCGGAACCGGGCCGCCCCGGCCAGGGCGTCGGCCTCGCCGGGGCGGAGGTGCACCCCAGCCCGTTCCGCCTCGACCTGCGGGTCGGCGTCGACGTTGGCCGGCGGGTACAGCCCGTTGACGACCACCGGCGCCAGGCTCACCCCCACCCGGTCCTCCAGCTTGTAGGCCGTCTCGACCACCTCGTTGACCGGCGTCTCCTCGGGCAGGGTCACCAGCAGCACCTGGCAGCGCCGGGGGTCGCTCAGCAGCTCCACCACATCCTCGGCCTGGGCCCGGATGGGACCGACCTGCACGGCGTCCAGCAGGCCGCAGGCGCTGGACAGGAAGGTGACGGCGTGGCCGGCGGCCGGGGAGTCCACCACCACCAGGTCGGCGGCACCCGACCGCTCCAGCTGCTTCACCTTGCCCAGCACGAGGATGTCCTTGATGCCGGGCGCGGCGGTGGCCACCACGTCCACGGCGCCCGTGGACACCAGCCGGCGCGACACCCGGCCCATGCCGTGGTCCTCCAGGTACTCCAGCAGGGCGCCGTCGGGGGTGATCGTCCGGGCCCGCACCTCGGCCTGGCCCCCCGGCCCACCGGGGGCGAGGACCACCTCGTCGTAGGTGAGCGGGTGGGGATGGCCGAAGGCGGTCGACAGGCCGCTGGCCCCCTCCACGTCCACCACCAGGGTGCGCAGCCCGGCGCCGGCCGCCATGCGGGCCAGGGCCGCGCTCACGGTGGTTTTGCCGACGCCGCCCTTCCCGGCGACGATGAACACGCGGGTCTGGCTGCAGAACCCGGCAGGATCCATCTCGAATGCGCACACTACCCACCCCCCTCCGGCTCTCCTTCGCCCTGCTCGTCGGGCTGGTCCTGGCCGTGCCGGCCCAGCGGGCGGGAGCCGCCCAGGCGCCGGTGCCCCATGTCGACGTCATCGAGGTCGTGGGCCTGGTGGACGCCATCCAGGTGGACTTCGTGGAGGATGCCCTGCGCAAGGCGGCCGACGGCGGTGCCGATGTGCTGGTCATCCAGATGGACAGCGGCGGTGGAGTGGCTCGCCGGGCCGACCTCGACGCCCTGCTGCTGCGGGTGACGCACGCCCCGGTTCCCGTGGCTGTCTGGGTCGGCCCCAGCGGCAAGCGGGCCCTGGGGCAGGCATGGGAGCTGGCTGAGGCTACCGACCTGGTTGGGGCCGCCTCCCGGACCCGGGTGGGGCCCCGGGAGCGGCCCGTTCCCGTGGCAGAGGCCCGTGCCAGTGGGCTGGTGGACGTGAGCGCCCCCACCCTGGGTGACTTCATCGTTGAGCTGGACGGTCGTTCGGTCGGGGGCGAGACCCTGGAGACGGCCGAGGTCATCCGCCAGCCCGGCGAGGACCCTCGCCGCCGGCCCACGGTGGAGGTGCGCTTCGCCAAGCTGGGCCTGGTGCCGCGCTTGCTCCACACCGCGGCCAGCCCCTCCGTGGCCTACCTGCTGCTCGCCGCCGGCCTGGCCCTGATCATCCTCGAGCTGTACACCGCCGGCATCGGCGTGGCCGCCCTCACCGGCGCCGGCTGCGTGGTGCTGTCGTGCTACGGGCTGGCCGCCCTGCCGACCCGTCCCTACGCGGTGGCCCTCATCGTGGTGGCCTTCCTGGCCTACGCCGTCGATGTCCAGGCCGGCTCGCCCCGGACCTGGACGGTCATCGGCACGGTGGTCATGTTGCTGGGCAGCGTCCGCCTCTACGGCGACGGCCTGCGGCCCTCGCCGCTGGTGCTGGTCACGGTGGTGGCCGGCACCGCCCTGCTCATGGTGGCGGGGCTGCCCGCCATGCTGCGATCCCGCTTCTCCACGCCCACCATCGGGCGGGAGTCGATGGTGGGGGAGCTGGGCTCGGCGCTGGCCCCCGTGGACCCGGACGGGACGGTGGAGGTCCGGGGTGCGCCGTGGCGGGCCCGCACCAACCGGGCCACCCCCATCGGCGCCGGCGAGGCGGTCCGGGTGGTGGCCATCGACGGCCTCCTGCTCGAGGTCGAGCCCGCGGAGGGTGGCGCAAAGGACTACCGCAAGCACTGAAACCGCAGGTCAGAACCCTGAACCTGGCAAAGTTCCCCCTTGTGGCGGCCCCATCCGGGCGGTAGGGTCCCCTGTCCGAAAGGGGGAGCCCTGTCGTGAGCGTTCAAGTCGAGGAGCTCTGGCAGACCAAGGCATCTTGCCGGGGCCCGCAAGCCGCGATCTTCTTCCCGCCCTCGCATTTCGAGCGCAAGGACGAGAAGGAGGCCAGGGAGAACCGGGCCAAGGCCATCTGCGCCACCTGCCCGGTGCGCAAGCCGTGCCTGGAGTACGCCATCGGGATCCGTGAGCCCCACGGCATCTGGGGCGGGCTCAACGAGGCGGAGCGCAAACAGCTCATCGCCCGCCGGGCCGGCTGAGGGTCTCCGGCTTTCTGAACGCTTTGGTCCGCTATCCGGACCAAAACCTCCAGAGAGTGGCTGGGGCGGTCAGATGGCCGGGAGCCGGGGCCCGGCGATGCGGAGGTCGCCCCGTCGGCGGGTCACGCCGGTGGCGTCGAGGTGGGCCAGCACCGGCAGCATGAACTTGCGGGTGGTGCCCAGAGCGTCGCGCACCTGGGCCACGGTGACCCCCCCCGGTGCCTCGGCCAGCAGGACGGCCACCCGGCGGGCCGCCTCCTCCAGGGCCGAGGGGGCGAACCACACGCCGTCCCGCTCCACCACCAGCCCTCGCCGGGCCAGCTCCCGCAGCTCGTTGCGGTCCACGCCGTCAGGCGGCGGGGGGGCGAACGGCTCGGCCTCGAGGGCGGCCAGGAAGGGGTGGTCGGCCAGCGGGTCGGCGCCCTGGCCGGCCGGTGTGGCGCGGCCGGCGTCGACCACCACGCCGGGGAGGGTATCGAGGACGGCCCGTTCCCGCTCGTCCAGGGTGGCCACGTCGAGCCCGAGCGGCCCGGCCGCCCCCACCGCGGCCTGGACCCGTTCGCCCACCTCCGCCCGCGCGGCAGGGTCGACCACCCAGCGGCCGAGCGACGGCGGCCGGCGCTCGCCGGTGAGGCGCTCCAGCAGCTCGGCTTCCACCCAACCCCGCTCGGCCACCACCCGGTCCACTGAGCGGGACGGGCGGGCCTTGGAGGCGGGCAGCACCGGGGCCACGTCCAGCACTTCGCCGCCGCCCACCGTCTCGCCCCGGCCGCTCTCCCGGAGCACCAGGCGGTCGCCAGGCAGCAGGGGCACCTCCACTGGCAGGTGGAGGCGGACGGCGCCGGTGGCGCCGGGCACGACCTTGTCCCCGCCGAGGACGCGGAGGCGCACGGGGTGCTCGCCGGAGCCGATGTAGGCCTGGTAGGCGCCCCGCCGGGACAGGTCGTGGTCGAGGGACTCCAGCACGGTCAGGCTGCAATCGACCACCCGGGTGGCCGCCCACTGGTCGGGGCGCACCAGGGCGTGACCGCGTTCCACCTGCTCGTGGTGGGCCCCGGCCAGGTTGACGGCCAGTCGCCGGCCCGGCCCCGCCACCGGCAGGGAGGCCTTGTGGCTCTGGAGCCCCCGCACCCGGGCCCGCCGGCCGCCGGGCAGCAGCACCACCTCGTCGTCCACGGCCAGCGGCCCGCCGGCCAGGGTGCCGGTGACGACCGTGCCGGAGCCCTTCGCCGCGAACGACCGGTCGACCCAGAGCCGGGGCCGGCCCCGGTCGGCGGCGCTGGGGGTGGAGGCCAGCAGCCGGTCGAGGGCGGCCTGGAGCTCGGTCACGCCCACCCCGGTGGGGGCGTCGACCTCCACCACCTCGGCCGTCTCCAGGAAGCTGCCCTTCACGTGGTCGGCCAGTTCCAGCTGAGCCAGCTCCCGCCACTCGTCGTCGACCAGGCCCACCTTGGTGAGGGCGATCAGGCCCCGGTCGATGCCCAGCAGCTCCAGGATGCGCAGGTGCTCCTCGGACTGGGGCTTCCAGCCCTCGGTGGCGGCCACCACGAACAGGCAGGCGTCCACCGCACCCACGCCGGCCAGCATGTTCTTGATGAACCGGACGTGGCCGGGCACGTCCACGAAGGCCAGCTCCCGGCCGCTCGGGAGGGTGGTCCAGGCGAAGCCGAGGTCGATGGTGAGACCGCGGGCCTTCTCCTCGGCGAAACGGTCGGGGTCCATGCCGGTGAGGCTGAGGACCAGGGTGGACTTCCCGTGGTCGACGTGACCGGCGGTGGCGACGACGTGCACGGCGGCGGGGCTCAGCCGGGCGGGGCGAGGGCGCCCAGCGCCTTGGCCACCACCGCGTCGTCGGCGGGGCTGACGGTGCGCAGGTCGAGGGTGGTGCGCCCCTCGTGCACCCTGGCGACGACGGGTGGGTCGGCGGCCCGCAGGGCGGCGCTGTGGTCGCCGTCGAGGGCCACGCCGGCCGAGGGGATGGACAGCCCCGGCACGGACCCTCCGCCCGGCACCGCCTCGCATTCCACCACCTCGACCCGCCCGCCGGAACCGGCCGCCAGCGCTTCGGCCCGCCCCCGCAGGCCCTCCACCGGCAGGGCCGCCATCCGCCAGAAGGGGATGGCGTCGCCGTCGCGGTGGAGATAGGCAAGGGCGGTCTGCTGGAGGGCGGTCAGCACCAGGCCCCCCGGGCGGAAGGCCCGGGCCAGGGGGTGGCGGGCACAGCGGTCCACCAGGTCGGCCCGGCCTGCGATCACACCGGCCTGGGGCCCGCCCAGCAGCTTGTCGCCCGAGAAGGTGACCAGGGCGGCGCCGTCGGCCAGGGTCTGGCGCACGGCCGGCTCACCAGCCAGCCAGGCCGGTGGGCCACCGGAAAGCCACGGCGTGGCCGCGTCGAGCAGTCCGGAGCCCACGTCGGCCACGACGGGCACGCCCAGCCCGGCCAGCCACCGCACCTCCACCGCCTCGGTGAAGCCCACGATGCGGTAGTTCGACTGGTGGACCTTGAGCACCACGGCGGGATCCTCCGCCTCCACCGCGGCCGCGTAGTCCTGGCGGCGGGTGCGGTTGGTGGTGCCCACCTCCACCAGGCGCGCCCCCGACTGGGCCATGACCTCGGGGACCCGGAAGCCGCCCCCGATCTCCACCAGCTCCCCCCGGCTCACCACCACGGCGCGGTCCCGGGCCAGGGCGGCCAGCACCAGCAGGACGGCGGCGGCGCAGTTGTTCACCACCAGGGCGCTCTCCGCCCCGGCTGCCCGGGCCAGGAGAGGGCCGGCGTGGTGGCGCCGGGAGCCCCGCCGGCCGGTGGCGAGATCCAGCTCGAGGTTGGTGTAGCGAGCCTCCGTGGTGACGGCCAGCGGCGCCCGCCCGAGGTTGGTGTGCAAGAGGACGCCGGTGGCGTTGACCACCGGCTGGAGCAGCGCCCGAGCGGTGGCCTCGGCGCGGTCACGGGCCGAGCCGGGATCGCCGGCGGCGATGGCCTCCCGGGCGGCGTCGACGAGGAGGGGGTGGGGCAGGCCCACGTCGGCGAGCTCCCTGGCCAGGGTGTCCACGGACGGGGGGTGCACGCCCATCACACTATTGGCGACCCCTGCACTGCCTGCTGTGGCGGGGGCCGAAGTGGGAGGATGGGCCCGTGGCGAGCAGGGTGGTGCGCAGCGTGGGGCGGGCCGTCGCCCTGTTCACGGTGTGCTCGGTGGTGGTGCCGGTCGCGGTGGTCGTCACCGTGCTGGGCACGTTCTTCTTCGCGCCCCTGCCGGCCGTCCTGCCCGACCCCCGCCCCACCGTGGCCAGCCGCATCAGCAGGGTCTACGTCCTCGACGCGGCGGGCAACCGCCAGGAGATCGGGTCGTTCCGGGAGTTCGAGCAGAACACGCCGGTCAATCGGGCTGACATCCCCCAGGTCCTGAAGCAGGCCGTGATCTCGGCCGAGGACAAGGACTTCTACAGCCACGGTGGCATCGACCCCCGGGGCAGCCTGCGGGCGCTGTGGGCCGACGTGCGCAAGCAGCGGATCGAGCAGGGCGGGTCCACCATCACCCAGCAGTACGTGAAGAACGCCTACGTGGGCAAGGAGCGCACGATCATCCGCAAGATCCGCGAGGCCATCCTGGCCAGCCAGCTGGACCGCCAGGTGGACAAGGAGGAGATCCTGTTCCAGTACCTCTCGAACATCTACCTGGGCGAGGGCATCTTCGGCGTGGGCGCCGCCTCGGAGAGCTACTTCCGCAAGCCGGTTTCCGAGCTGACCTTGTCGGAGGCGGCCATGATCGCCGGCCTCATCCCCGCCCCCAGCCGCTACGAGCCGCGCGGCAACCCGGCCCTGGCCGACTCCAAGCGCCGCCTCGTCCTCGACCAGATGCTGCAGGAGGGCTACATCTCCGAGGCCCAGCACGACGAGGCCGACCAGCAGACGGTGTGGCTGGCCAACCAGGGCCCGTCGCCCGGTCCGGCCACGGTGGTCCACCCGCCCCCGCAGCAGAACACCCGCTTCCCGTTCTTCGTGGACTACGTGCGCCGCTACCTGGTGCTCAAGTACGGCGAGGCGCGGGTCTTCCGGGGCGGCCTGGAGATCACCGTCACCATGGACCCGGCCCTCCAGGAGCACGCCGAGAAGACGGTGGCCGAGGCCCTGGGCGGGACCAACCCGCCGCTGGAGATGTCGCTGGTGGCGGTGGAGCCGCCCACCGGCTACGTGAAGGCGCTGGTGGGGGGCAGGGACTTCGCCACGTCCCAGGTGAACCTGGCCCTCGGAGGCTGCCCCCGCAGGCCCACCGACGAGAGCATGCCGGTGGAGGTGGGCGCCAGCTGCTGGGACGCGCCGGCCGTGGGCGGCGGCGGCCTGGGCCGCCAACCGGGGTCGGCCTTCAAGCCGTTCGTCCTGGCTGCCGCCTTGTCGCGCGGCTTCGAGCCGTCCAAGGTGTACCGGGCGCCGGGCACCTTCCAGATCCCCAACTGCCGGGTCACCGAGACCAACAAATGCACCATCTCCAACAACGAGGGCTCAGGCGGTGGCAGCGCCACCATCCAGGCCGCCACGGTGCGCTCCATCAACACCGTCTACGCCCAGCTGATCCGCGACGTGGGCTGCAGGGAGACGGCCGAGACGGCGCGTGCCCTCGGGATCACCTCGGCCTGGTACAGCCCGCAGTTCCACACCTGTAGCGGCACCTACGCCCTCGGCGTCATCGACGTGTCGCCGCTGGAGATGGCCTCCTCCTTCGGCGTCTTCGCGGCTCGTGGGGAGCGGGCCCCGCCGGTCCCGGTGCTGGAGGTGGCCGAGCGCACCATCGACGGCCAGCGCCGGGTCATCGAGGACAACACCGCCCCCAAGAGGGAGCGGGCCCTGGACGAGATCGTGGCCGACACCGTCAACGACATCCTGACCGGCGTCATCACCGGCGGCACGGCCCGCTCGGCCGACATCGGCCGGCCCGCGGCCGGCAAGACGGGCACCGGCCAGAACTACACCAACGCCTGGTTCGTGGGGTACACGCCGACGCTGTCCACGTCGGTCTGGATGGGCTACACCAACGACCAGAAGACGCCGCTGCGGGGCATCAAGGGCGTGGACCGGGTCTTTGGCGGCACCATCCCGGCCCGGACCTGGCAGCGCTTCATGCGCCAGGCGGTGGAGCACGTCCCGGCGACCAAGTTCTCCGAGGACCCGCCCATCGACAACCTGGCCGAGGCCCTGCGGCGCGACGCCCGGGGCGGCTTCGACCCGGGCACCAAGCAGGTGATCAAGCCGGACGCGGGCGGGCCCTACCTGGTGGAGGCGCCGCCCCCACGGGCCGAGGCACCCACCACCACCACCACCACCACGGCCCCGCCCCCGGTGGCGGTGGCCCCCGCCCCCACGCCACCGGTGAGTGTGGTCCCCCGGCCCTGACCACGACCGGTGCGGTGGGGCTCAGCGCCGGGCGCCCGGCGCGTTCGGGTCGCCGTCAGGGCACTTGAGCACCTTCTCGCAGGCGGCCCGCACCAGGGGGGCGAAGTACACGCCGTCGCTCTGGAACCCGAGAGGCGCGTAGGCGCGCGACGCCACCGCCACCACCTTGCCGTCCGAGGTCACCAGCGGGCCACCCTGGTAGGCCTGACCAACGGCCACGTCGTGCTGGACGCCGGCCGAGGAGACGTCGGTGACGAAACCCTGGCTCACCGCCCCTCCGGCCGTGCCGAGGCCGGAGATGGCGAAGACACGTTCGCCCACCTTGGCCGGCGGGCTGTCGGGGCCGAAGTCGAGCCGCCGCACGCTGCCCTTGGCGAGGACGATGAGGGCCAGGTCCTTGTCTTCCTGCCAGGTCCACAGGTCGGCCTTGATCTCGGCCTCCCCCTGGCGCACCTTCAGGGCCGGCCCGGGGGCCCGGGTCGCGGCCCGGACCGTGTTGTAGGAGGTGAGCAGCAGCGTCTGCTCGGAGTCGGACGCCACCGCGAAGGCGGTGCCCACCGAGGGCTGGCCGGTCTCGTCGAGCGTGCTGACGAAGAACACCGAGTCCTTGGCCTTCTCCACCAGGGCCTCCAGGGTGCCGCCCTCGGCCTGGATGCGGCGCAGCGGCTCCAGCTCCTTCTGGATCTCGGCGACCGCGTTCTGGCGCTCGGCCTGAATGGTGTCGGTGGCGGTCTTGAAGCGGCGGTCGAAGCCCTGGAGGAAGTTGGCCACCCGTTCCTCGGTCTGGTCCTTCTTGAACTCGTAGTACGAGTAGAAGGCCACGCCGCTGGCGGCGCTACCGACGGCAAAGGCCAGGATCAGCACGGCCATGCCCAGCACGGTGCGGGGGACGACGAACTCCCGCCAGGGTCCTCTCCGCCGGGCCCCGGTGCTCGCCATCGGGGCAACGGTAGTCGGCCAGTACCCTCGTTCCGGTGCTGCCCCTTCTGTTCCTGGCCTTCCTGGTGGTGCCCTTCGTCGAGCTCTTCGTGATCATCCAGGTCGGCCAGGCCATCGGCGTGCTGAACACCATCGCCGTGCTGATCCTGGTGAGCGTGGTGGGTGCCTGGCTGGTGAAGCGGGAGGGTTTGTCGGTCCTGCGGCGGGCCCAGGCCCGGGTCGACCAGGGGGCACTGCCGGGCCGCGAGCTGGTCGACGGGGTCCTCATCCTCTTCGCCGGCGCCCTCCTGATCACACCCGGCTTCGTCACTGATCTGGTGGGGGTCCTCCTCCTGCTGCCGCCCATCCGGGCCGGCCTGCGGGCGGCTGTCGTCCAGGCCCTGCGCCGGAGGGCCGAGTTCCG
The DNA here is from genome assembly GCA_050744785.1 of Acidimicrobiales bacterium. GTDB lineage: Bacteria > Actinomycetota > Acidimicrobiia > Acidimicrobiales > JBOGHQ01. The sequence goes on from JBOGHQ010000432.1 coordinate 10,576, forward strand.
CACGTTCGGTCCGGACCGCCCTTACTGAGCCGTTGCTGGGCGTTCGCCGGCGCGAGGATGACGAGTCGCGTGCGGTGCGCGAGAGTCGTGGGGGAAGGGACGGGCCGGCTCCCGTCGAACTAAGAAGGCACCTACATGTCCGATCGCAGCACCGGCAACCGCCCGTTGGTGACGCTGCCCGAGGCGGCGGTCTACCTGAACCTGCCCGTCGACGCCGTCCGGTCCCTGCTCGCGGCCCGGTTCCTGGAGGCCAGCGACGAGGGCGGTGACGGCCCCCTGCTCGCCCTCGTGGACGTGAAGGCCTTCCTGGCCCGCAACGCCGACAACGGCGCCGGGAACCTGGTGGTCACCGGCCCCGACGGGGCCGATCCCGAGGCCCTCCTCGCCGCCCTGGACGGGCGCTCCGAGGAGATGGCCCGGCGCGCCTTCGACATCTTCGGTGCCGTCTTCCCCGAGGCCCAGCACTGGTCATTGCGCCAGCAGGCCCGGTTCGTGGAGCAGGCCAAGGGCCGCTTCGAGGCCATCCTGGCCGTCACCGGCCAGGGGGCGGAGGTGGACGAGGCGCTGGTCGACGACCTCCAGGAGGTGGGCGCGGCGGCGGCCTGGGACGGGTCCCCCCTCCCTCAGCTGCTGGTGGTCCTGCGCATCTCCCGCGACCTTGTGGTCCAGACCGCAGTGGAGCTGGCCGAGGAGCGCGGCGGGCACTGGGCCCTGGCCCTGTCCCTGCTGCTCACGCGGGTGCTGCCGGCCATGGACCGGCTCACCGACGCGCTGGCCCAGGGCTACTGGGCGGCCATGATCAACCGCCAGCACGAGGCCAGGGCCCGGTACGAGCACGTGGTGGAGCACTCCTCGGACGGCATCTACGAGATCGACCTGGAGGGCCGGGTCCAGTACGCCAATCCATCGCTGGCGGTCATCCTCGGCGTGACCCCCGACCACCTCGAGGGCACGCTGCTCAGCTCGGTGATGAACTCGGTGGACGGTCGCCCGCTCCGCGCCGCCACCAGCGCCGGCGTGGCGGAGGGCCCCGAACGGGCCCAGGTCACCGTGGTGCGCCCCGACGGCGTGCGGCGGGTCCTCGACGTCCGCACCACGCCCCGTGTGGACGACGGGGAGCTGGTGGGGTTCCAGGGGGTGGTCAGCGATGTCACCGCCGCCCACGACGTGGAGACGGAGAAGAACGAGTTCATGGCGCTGGTCACCAACGACCTGCGCACGCCGCTCTCCACCATCCTCAGCCTGGCGTCCACGCTGGAGGCACCGGCCGACGGCCTCACGCCCGAGCGCATCAGCCGCGTCGGCTCCTCCATCCGGGGCCAGGCCGAGCGGGTGGTGCGGCTGGCCGACGACCTGTCGGACATCAGCCGCCTGGAGGCCAACTCCTTCCTGCTCAGCCCCACGCCGGTGGAGCTGGCCCCGCTGGTCGAGTCCGCCCTGGCCACCCTGGGCCATCCCGACGGTGTCACCGTCGACCTGCCGCCCGGCCTCCCGGTGGTGGCCGACGCCCGCCGGCTCGAGCAGGTGGTGGCCAACCTGGTCGAGAACGCCCTCCAGCACGGCGAGGCGCCCGTCACCATCACCGCCGAGGCGGTGGTGAACGACATGCTGGAGCTGGCCGTCACCGACCACGGCCGGGGGGTGGCCAGCCCCCTCGTCCCCACGCTGTTCTGCCGGGTCCGCACCCTGGGCCGCTCCGACCGCGACCGCTCCCGCGGCACCGGCCTGGGGCTCACCCTGGTGCGCAGCCTGGTGGAGGCCATGGGCGGGCGCATCTGGTACGAGACGGCCCCCCACGGCGGCGCCTCCTTCCGCCTCACCCTTCCCGTCCCCCACCGCCGCCAGGACGACCGCCCCTTCCGCCTCTAACCCGCCGAGGTCGAGTAAATAAGTTCCGGGTTCCGGCACTTATTTACTCGGGAGTGACCTCGGGAATGGTCAGGAGGGGCCGAGGGCGGCCTCGACCTGGTCGAAGAGGCGGGCCGTGCAGCCGGCCATCTCCACCGGGGGTAGGGCCTCGCTGACGATGCGCTCGGCCAGGGCGCGGAAGGCGTCCACCACCGGGCCGTCGTCGTGGAGCGAGGCGGGCCGGCCGGCGTCGCCGCCGGCGGCCACGGCCGGGTCGAGGGGGATGGTGCCGAGCAGCGGCACGCCGATCTCGGCCGCCAGCCGCTCGCCGCCGCCGGCGCCGAACAGGGCGTAGGTGCCGCCGTGCTCGCAGTGGAAGGCGCTCATGTTCTCGATCACGCCGGCCACCCGGAGGTAGCCCTTGCGGGCCATGTCGGCGGCCCGGGCCGCCACCTTCTGGGCGGCCAGGGCCGGCGTGGTGACGATGAGCACCTCGGTGTGGGGCAGCATCCGGGCCAGCCC
>JBOGHQ010000433.1:0-3334 GCA_050744785.1 Acidimicrobiales bacterium
GCCCGGTACGGCGCCGGGGGCCGACACGGCGACCGCCGCCACGGCCACCGAGGAGCCCACGCCGGTCGAGGTGGACGGGGCCGTGGAGGTGGCGCCCGGCACGGCCGCCGCCGACGACGCAACGACAGAGGAGACTGGGGCCGAGGGCACAGCGGTCGAGCGGCCCGCTGACACCAGCGCTACGGAGGCGGCCGGCGACGAGGCCGATGCAGGCGAGCCGTCATCCGACGAGGAGAAGGAAGGCTAGATGGGCCAGAAGGTCAACCCCTACGGGTTCCGGCTCGGGGTCACCACGGACTGGAAGTCACGGTGGTTCAACGACCGTGAGTACAAGGCGCAGGTGGTCGAGGACTGGAAGATCCGGGACTACCTCACCAAGCAGCTCGAGCGGGCCGCGGTGAGCCGCGTCGAGGTGGAGCGCACCCGCGACCGGCTCCGCATCGACCTGCACACGGCCCGGCCCGGCATCGTCATCGGCCGCCGCGGCGCGGAGGCCGACCGCCTGCGCACCGAGCTGGCCAAGATCACCAGGAACCCGAAGGTCCAGCTCAACATCCAGGAGATCAAGCAGCCCGAGCTCGACGCGGCGTTGATCGCCCAGGGCATCGCCGACCAGCTGGCCGGCCGGGTCAGCTTCCGGCGGGCCATGAAGCGGGCCGTGCAGACCGTGCAGAAGGCGGGCGCCCAGGGCATCCGGGTCCAGTGCGCCGGCCGCCTGGGCGGCTCCGAGATGGCCCGCCGCGAGGCCTACCGAGAGGGGCGGGTGCCCCTGCACACCCTGCGGGCCGACATCGACTACGGCTTCCGCGAGGCCAAGACCACCTTCGGGCGCATCGGCGTCAAGGTGTGGATCTACAAGGGCGACATCCTCCCCTACAAGATCTCCACGGAGGACAAGATCAGCCGCGAGGCGGCCATGGCGGTGGGGGAGACCTCCGGCCAGGGCCGGCCCCGCCGCATCATCTCGGCCGGCGGCGGCCGGCGCCGGCCCGAGCAGGGCGACCCCGGTGCCGCTCCCGCGCCGGGCACCGAGGAGAGCGCCGAGGGCCCGGAGACGACCGAGGCCCGGCCCATCCTTCCTGAGGTCGACCCCGACATCGAGCGCCTCCTCGCCGAGGAAGAGGAGATCGAGCGCCGCACGCGCGACCACCACGAGGCTCCCCATTTCCGCATGGAGACCGACTGATGGAGGCGTCGCCGTGTTGATGCCCAAGAAGGTCCGGTACCGCAAGCAGCAGCGCGGCCGGCTGTCCGGGAAGGCCAAGGGCGGCACCACCGTCACCTTCGGTGACTACGGGGTGCAGGCCCTCGAACCGGGCTGGATCACGGCCCGCCAGATCGAGGCGGCTCGAATCGCCATGACCCGCCACGTCAAACGGGGCGGCAAGGTGTGGATCCGCATCTTCCCCGACAAGCCGGTGACGGCCAAGCCGGCCGAGACCCGCATGGGGTCCGGCAAGGGCAACCCCGAGCACTGGGTGGCCGTGGTGAAGCCGGGCCGGATCATGTTCGAGCTGGCCGGGGTGGGCGAGGAGCTGGCTCGGGCGGCCATGGAGCGGGCTATCCAGAAGCTGCCCATCAAGGCTCGCTTCGTGGTGCGCCACGACCAGGAGTTGGTCTGATGGCCACCGCTCGGTCCCGTGAGCTTCGCGACATGACAGTGGATGAGCTGGAGACCCGCCTCGGCGAGGCCAAGCAGGAGCTGTTCAACCTGCGCTTCCAGCACGTCACCGGCCAGCTCGACAACTCGGCCCGGCTGGGCCAGCTGCGCCGCGACGTGGCCCGGATGCACACCATTCTTCGCGAGCACGAGATCGCCGCCTTCGAGGCGGCCGAGGACGCCCGAACCCAGGAGGCCCGCAGTGGCTGACGCACCCGGCAGCCCCGACATCCAGAGCAGCGGCGGGGCCGCCCCCGGCCACACCGGCACCACCGTGCCGCGCGCCACCGACGGGCGGGGCCAGCGCAAGCAGCGCGAGGGCACCGTCGTCTCCAGTGCCATGGACAAGACGGCTGTCGTCGCCGTCATCGAGCGCGTCCGCCACTCCCGCTACGCCAAGACGGTGCAGCGCACCAAGCGGCTCTACGCTCACGACGAGACCAACGACGCCCGGGTCGGCGACCGGGTCCTGGTCGAGGAGACCCGGCCGCTGTCCAAGCAGAAGCGCTGGCGGGTGGTCGAAGTGCTGGAGCGAGCCCGATGATCCAGCAGGAGTCCCGGCTCCGGGTGGCCGACAACAGCGGCGCCAAGGAGGTGCTCTGCATCAAGGTGCTGGGCGGGTCCAAGCGCCGCTACGCGTCCATCGGCGATGTGTTCGTGGCCACCGTGAAGGACGCCATTCCCGGGGCGGCGGTGAAGAAGGGCGACGTCGTGAAGTGCGTCGTGGTGCGCACCAAGAAGGAGAAGCGGCGCCCGGACGGCAGCTACATCCGCTTCGACGAGAACGCCGCCGTCCTGATCAACGACCAGCAGCAGCCGAGGGGGACCCGCATCTTCGGCCCCGTCGGCCGCGAACTGAGGGACAAGAAGTTCATGCGCATCATCTCGTTGGCACCAGAGGTTCTCTGATGCTTCGCTTCGCAAGCGGAGCGTGCTCGGCGAGCTCAGTCGTGCTCCGGGCGGCCGGCGGAGCCGGCGTCGTGTGGCCGGCCGCATTCGGTTGGAGGCTGTCATGAAGCTGAAGAAGGGTGACCGGGTCCGTGTCCGCCAGGGCAAGGACCGCGGCAAGGAGGGCGAGATCATGCGCGTCCTCCGGGACCAGGACAAGGTGATCGTGGATGGTGCCAACGTGGCCAAGCGCCACCAGCGGGCCACCCGCGCCACCATGCAGGGCGGCATCATCGACAAGGACATGCCGCTGCCCGCCTCGGCGGTGGCCATCATGTGCCCCACCGACGGCCCCACCCGTATCGGCTACCGCTTCGAGAACGCCGGGGCCGGCCGCCGGAAGGTACGGATCTGCAAGAAGTGCGGGGGTGACCTGTGAGTCCCGCCTTCACTCGCTCGGCGCGCTCGCTACGTTCAGGCGAGTCGTGTGGTGTTCCGGGCGGCCGGCGAAGCCGACCACCCTCCGCGCTGTCTCCTGGCCGCCGGCTTTCGCCGGCGGGGCGCGGCCAGCTGGAGTGGCCGCCTGCGGCGGCGCTCGCAGCCAGCCGCAGCGCGCCCTCGTCTGCTGTGACGACTCCCGTCGTGAGGGGTGACCTGTGACCGCCACCGCCACGCCCCGCGCCCTGCCCAGGCTCAAGCAGCGCTACCGCGAGGAGGTGCGGGACCAGCTCCGGCGCGACCTCGGCCTGGCCAACGTCATGGAGGTGCCCCGGTTCGAGAAGGTGG
>JBOGHQ010000434.1:0-8869 GCA_050744785.1 Acidimicrobiales bacterium
ATCAACTACACCAACGTGTGCACCTACAAGTGCCGGTTCTGCGCCTTCTCCAAGGGCCCGCTGTCGCTGGACCTGCGGGGCACGCCCTACCTCCTCGAGCTGGACGAGATCACCCGCCGGGTGGTGGAGGCGGAGGAGCGGGGCGCCACCGAGGTCTGCCTCCAGGGCGGCATCCACCCCAGCTTCGACGGCGACTACTACCTCCACGTCATCGAGGCGGTACGGGCCGCGTCCCCCACCATCCACATCCACGGCTTCACCGCCCTGGAGGTCACCGAGGGCGCCCGCCGCCTGGGCGAGCCGTTGCACCACTACCTGCGCCGGCTGATGGAAGCCGGGCTCCGCAGCCTCCCGGGGACGGCGGCCGAGATCCTCGACGACGAGGTCCGTGCCGTCATCTGCCCCGACAAGATCACCACCGACGAGTGGCTGGACGCCCACCGCACCGCCCACGCCGTCGGTCTCCGCTCCAACGTCACGATCATGTTCGGCTCGGTGGAGCAACCACTGCACTGGGCCCGCCACCTGGCCCGTACCCGTGCACTGCAGAAGGAGACGGGCGGGTTCACCGAGTTCGTGCCGTTGCCGTTCGTGCACATGGCCGCGCCGCTGTACCTGCAGGGCCGCAGCCGCACCGGCCCGACCTTCCGGGAGGCCCTGCTCATGCACGCCGTGGGCCGCATCGCCTACCACCCGTGGATCCCCAACATCCAGGTGTCCTGGGTCAAGATGGGCGCCGGCGGTTCCCGGCAGGCGCTGCGGGCCGGCGCCAACGACCTGGGCGGCACCCTGATGGACGAGAACATCTCTCGCGCCGCCGGCGCCACCCACGGGCAGTGCATGGACGAGACCGCCTTCGCCGCCATCGTCGAGCCGCTCGGGCGGCGGCTGGAGCAGCGGACAACCCTGTACGGCCGCGTGGCGGCGCGCCTCTGACGCCGTCGGAGGGCTCCAGCACGGAGCCGTCACGGCCGACCAGTAGACCGTTCCCCGGATGACCGACCGACCCCCCAGCCGCTACCGCACCGAGAGCCCCGAGCTGGACCAGCGCCTGCTGGCCCTGCTCGACGAGGCCGGCGCGACCGCCAACCGGGACCAGCTGTTCCAGATCCTGGCCAGCGCCGTCGGCCTGGCCGGCGACGACGTCGAGCGCCTCGACCTCAAGATCACCAACGCCGCCCTTCGGGAGCTGAGAGGGGCCTTCCGGGTCTTCGCCCCCTACCGCTCGGTGCGCAAGGCGACCATGTTCGGGTCGGCCCGCACCCTGCCCGACGACCCCGCCTACGCCCAGGCGCGCGAGGTGGCGGCCCGGCTGGCGGAGGCGGGATGGATGGTCGTCACCGGCGCCGGGCCGGGCATCATGGCCGCCGGCCTGGAGGGCGCTGGCCGGGACCGCTCGTTCGGCATCAACATCCGCCTGCCCTTCGAGCAGGGGGCCAACGAGTTCATCGCCGGGGACCCGAAGCTGGTCGAGATGAAGTACTTCTTCACCCGCAAGCTCATGCTGCTGAAGGAGTCGGACGGGTTCGTGGTCCTCCCCGGCGGCTACGGCACCCTGGACGAGGCGCTGGAGCTGCTCACCCTCATGCAGACGGGGAAGGCCGACCCGGCCCCGGTGGTGTTCCTCGACGTCCCGGGCGGCACCTACTGGTCGTCGTTCGAGCGGTTCATGACCGAGGAGGTCCTGGCCCGGGGGCTGGTGTCGCCGGAGGACCGGGTGCTCTACCGCATCACCGACGACGCCCAGGCCGCCACCGACGAGCTCCTGGGCTTCTACCGGAACTACCACTCCCGCCGGCTGGTGGGGAACCACCTGGTGATCCGGCTCCAGTCGCCGCCGACCGCACCGGAGCTGTCCGCCCTGGGCCAGCAGTTCGCCGACATCTGCGTGAACGGCACCATCGACGCCACCGGGCCGCTGGCCCCCGAGATCGCCGACGACGACCACCTGGACCTGCCCCGAATCGCCCTCCGCTTCGACCACATCAGCCTGGGCCGGCTCCGGTCCCTCATCGACCGCCTCAACGCTCTCTCAAGCGCTCCTCCCGTGAGGACGATGCCTACGGTGTGAATCCTGCCCAGGTCGCCGAGGCCTACCACCTGGTCGGCGCCGGCGGCCGGTACCGATGGCTGGCCGGCCGCCGGGAGGTGATGTCGGCGGCGTGGCGCCAGCACGGGTGGGACGTGGTGGCCCCGGGCCGCGACCCCGCCCTGGTCTCGCTGGTGCCGGCCCTCCGGGAGGGGCGCACGCGTATCGCCCTGGTGGACCACGAGCGGCGCCGGGCCACGACCTTTGTGGCCGCCGAGCCCATGACCCGGGCCCAGATCGGCACCGTCCACGACAGCTGGGGCCATCTGCTGCTCCAGGTGCGGGCCGACGGCCCCACCGGCCTCCACCTCATCACCCCCGACGGGCGACTGCTCTCCCTCAGCAGCCGCAACCGGGGCCGGGACAGCGGCGGCCACGACGTGCTGGTCACCCCAGCCGGGGCGGAGCTGGGCACCAGCCTGCTGTTCGGCGTGACGCTGGCCCTGGAGCTCCTGCGGGCCGGCGCCCTCCGCCGCGTCGCCTGACCGCGGCCGGCTCGGCCCAGCCGCCGACCTCGGCACTGCCGACCCAGCCCGTTCTGCGGACACTTTTCGACCTCGGGGGGTCGACAACTGCCCGTAGATGCCCACAGCGGCGGCGTGCCACACTGCGCGCCGTGGCCGACGAGGTGGAGCGGGTGCGGGAACGGCTGGAGGCTATCGCCGAGGAGCTGGCCGACCTGGCCATGGACCGGTTGCGCCAGGCGGTGGACGAGGACGCCGGTGGCGAGGCCGCGGCCGAGGAGCGCCGTCTCACCCGAGCCCGCCGCGCCGTTCAAAAGGCGGTTGCGGTTCTCGACGTCCGGGGACCACTCGACTGAAGTCCCGCCGGTTGGCCCCTCTCAGCGCTCCTGCGATCGGAACCGAGCTGCGTTCCCGTGATGCATGCTGTCGGCGTGACCGGTCGGGTGGTCGACGAGCAGCTGGCTGCCATCGAGGTCGGCTGGCGCCGGCTCCGCCAGGCGGTGGAGTCGCTGGGACCGGAGGGCATGGACCGGCGGACATCCTCGGGGTGGACCGTGAAGGAACTGGTCGCCCACCTCGCCTTCTGGGAGGAGACCACCGACCCGGTGATCAACGGGATGCTCCGGGGGGACGACGTCCCGCTCGAGCGGTGGTACGGCGGTGCCGAGCTCGGCGTGACGGACGGCCAGCCCTGGCCCGACTCGTCGGTCCACAACGCACGGGAGGCGGCGTGGGCCAGGGACCGGCCCGCCCAGGAGGTCATGGCCCGGTGGGATCGGTCCCATTCACGGCTCCTGGCCGTCGTCGCCACCATCACCGAGGAGGAGGCGGCCGGCACCGACTACCTCGGACGGGTCGGCATCTTCAGCTCCGAGCACTATGCCGAGCACCTGTCCGAGGTCGAGGCGCTGCTGGCCTGATCCTCGGTTCGACGGCTGACGAGGGGGCAGCGCCGCCTCGACCTCATTCGTTCGCTTCGCTCTCTCCATTCGGTCGAATTTGATCGAGCTCCGGCGGACGAGCGGAGCTCGCGCCGCCCCCGCCCTGTCCCCCTCGGTGGTCCGCAGCCGTGGAGGCCGCCTGCGGCGGCGCCAGCGGCCACGGACCGCGGCCCGGTCAGACGGGGCGAACCTTTGTCGTCATAGCAGTAGCCTCGGCGGCGATGGCGCCCGACCTGGCCCTGGCCGCCTATCTGGACGCCGAGCGCGACCGCATCCTGGCCACGCTGTTCGAGTGGCTGCGCATCCCGTCCATCTCCGCCCAGGCCGACTACGCCGGCGACGTGCGCCGGTCGGCCGACTTCACCGCCGGCCTGCTGCGGGACGCAGGCCTCGACCACGTCGAGGTGATGGAGACGGCCGGCAACCCCTCGGTGTACGGCGACTGGCTGCACGCCGGCCCGGACCGCCCCACCGTGCTGGTCTACGGGCACCACGACGTCCAGCCCGTCGACCCCCTCCACGAGTGGGCCTCGCCGCCCTTCGAGCCGGTGGTGGTGGACGGCGAGTGCCGGGCCCGGGGCGCGGTCGACGACAAGGGACAGGTGCTGTTCCAGGTCGAGGCGGCGCGCGGCCTGCTCAGGACGGCCGGTCACCTCCCGGTGAACCTCAAGTTCCTCGTCGAGGGGGAGGAGGAGATCGGCAGCCCCCACTTCGAGGCGCTGCTGCAGGGTCACCGCCCGCGGCTGGCCTGCGACGCGGTGGTGGTGTCGGACACCACCATGTGGGCGCCCGACGTGCCGTCGGTGTGCATGGGGATGCGAGGCCTGGTGGCCTTCGACGTCACCCTCCGCACCAGCGCCATCGACCTGCACTCGGGCAGCTTTGGTGGATCGGTGCCCAACCCCGCCCACCTGGTGGCCGAGCTGGTGGCCGCCCTCCACGACGACAAGGGCAGGGTCACCGTGCCCGGCTTCTACGACGACGTACGGCCCCTCACCGAGGCCGAGGAGGCGTCGCTGGCCCGCCTGCCCTTCGACCCCGAGGACTGGAAGGCCAAGGCCAAGGTCCGCACCCTCGCCGGCGAGGAGGGGCGGTCCACCCTGGAGCGCATCTGGACCCGGCCGACCTGCGACGTGGTCGGCATCACCGCCGGCTACAGCGGCGAGGGGATCAAGACCATCGTGCCGGCGTGGGCCAAGGCCAAGGTCACCTTCCGGCTGGTGGCCGACCAGGATCCCGAGCGCATCGGCGCCGCCTTCACGGCCTGGCTGGCCACGCAGGTGCCCGAGGGCGTCGACCTCGACGTCCAGCCCTTGGGAGCCGTGGCGCCCGCCCTCACCCCCGCCGAGCACCCGGCGGTGGCGGCCCTGTGCCGGGCGGTGGAGCGGGTGTGGGGCACGCCGCCGCTGTTCACCCGCGAGGGCGGCAGCGGCCCCGAGGAGGCGCTCGGCCGGGTGCTGGGGGCCCCGGTGCTGTTCCTCGGGATCGGCCTCCCCGACGACCGCTTCCATGCGCCCAACGAGCGGATGGTCATGGACCAGTTCTGGAAGGGGCTGCTGGCGGCGGGCGAGCTGTGGCGGGAGATGGGGCAGCTGGCCCCGGCCGTTCGATGAGCGGCGGGAACGGCCTCACCGGCCTCCCCGACGACGCCCACGAATGGGTGAGCTTCGAGGATCTCGAGGAGGAGCGCACCTGGGTCTTCGACGTCACCTTCCTGCTCAGTCCCTGGACCTGCATCTTCGGCCAGGGATGCCAGGGCGTGCTGACCGGCCCCACGCCGGAGCTGGTCCACGGCTGCTGTTCCTACGGCGCCCACTTCACCGGCGAGGAGGACGTGGCCAGGGTCACCGCGGCGGCGGCCACCCTCACCCCCCAGCAGTGGCAGTTCCACACCCACGGCCACCGGCTGGGGGTCACCAAGCGCAACCGCCAAGGCGAGACCGCGACCCGAACGGTGCAGGGCGCCTGCATCTTCCTCAACCGGGTCGGCTTCCCCACCGGCCCCGGCTGCGCCCTCCACGTGGCCGCCCTGGAGCGGGCCGAGCGGCCCCTCGACCTCAAGCCGGACGTGTGCTGGCAGCTCCCGTTGCGGCGCGACGACGCCGTCGACGGCGAGGGCCACGTCACCTCGACGGTCCGCCAGTGGGACCGCCGTCACTGGGGAGCGGGGGGCGCCGAGTTCCACTGGTGGTGCACCGAGGAGCCCGACGCCTTCGTGGGCCACCGGCCCGTCTACCAGGAGATGAAGGACGAGCTGGTGGAGCTGGTGGGGGCCGAGGTGTACGAGCGCCTGGTGGCCCTCCTCGCCGCCCGGGCCGAGGGATGGGCGCCGCTGCCCCACCCCGCTGTCCGGTCCCGCCACTGAGCGGTCCGCGTTTCAGCGGGCAGCGGTTCAGCGGTTCAGCGCAGCTGCATCGGCCGCAGCCGGGGCCACAGGTCGGCGGCGGTGGTGTGCCAGTCGTAGATGCTCCCGCCGATACCGGACACCGCCGTCACGGCCCGCTTGTAGGCCTCGACGTCGGCGCCGTTGATGCTGTGGCCGATGCCGCCGATCGGGTGCACCGGGGCGTTGGGCTGGCCCAGGTTGTTGCGCAACCGGTCCACGTTCTCCTTGGTGTACCGGTAGGCGTCCCGGTAGCCGGACGCGGCGGTGCGGTTGCTCCAGTAGCCCATGACCATCCACAGGTCGTAGTGCGGGGCGATGTCGCGGTAGGGGAAGGCGGGCCAGTAGTTCTGGTTGATCACCTCCAGGGCCACCGGGGGCAACACGATGCCGGCGATGGTGCGCCCCGGCAGCGCGCTGCGCAGAGCGGCGCTGAGGTCGACGAGCCGGCGGTTTCGCTCGTTGACGTCGCCCACATTGCGGGCCTCGATGTCGACCGCCAGCCCGTCGATGTTCCGCAGGGCGGCCACCGCCTTCAGCCGCTGGAGGTCCCGGCCCGTGTCGACCAGGGTCGGCAGGTACCAGACAACGACCCGCAGCCCCCGCCGCTTGGCCCGGTCGATGTGGGCCTGGAGCAGGTCGGGCTCCAGCACGTCGGTGGGGGCGTCGTGCTTGGACGCCTGGATGTACAGGGTCTGGACGCCCACCTCCGCCATCCGGTCCACATCGGCGGGCGACACGGTGGGCTGGTTGCCGGTGTAGCTGTTGCTCCAGTCGTAGACGTCGACCCAGGTGCCGAGCCCGAGGTAGGGCGCCATGCCGGCCGTGGGTGCCGGCGCCGGGGCGGGCGGCGCCGTCGTGGGCGGCGGCGGGAGGGTGGGAACGGTGAGGGGCGGCAGTGTGACGGGCGGGATGGTGATGAGGGGCGCGGTGGTGGACGGCTCGGTGGGAGCGGCGGCCGGCTCCGCCGGCGCCGCCGGCTCGGCCGGCGCGGTGGCGGTCGTCGACGCGGTGGAAGGGGCGGACACCGGGCCGGGCAGGGCCACCTCGGCCGCCTTGGCCGCCGCCGTCACGAGGGGCGCGGGCGCGTCGTAGGCGGCGATGGCCAGCCCGGACGAGGTGAGCAGCAGCGCCACTGCGGCAACCAGGCGCCGCACCCCCCGTCCGGGCTGCCCCCCGCCTGGGCGCAGCCTGGGCAGCTTCAGCGGTCGTCCGCCACGTCAAGCGTCCCGTCATCCTCGGTGGCCAGGCACCACGAAGCGTGTTCGCCATCGGGGGCCGCGCCGCACTCCGGGCACGGCTCGGCGGCAAGCTCCGTCGTACGGAGCTTGAAGGCGCGAGCCTCCTCGAAGCGCCGGTGACGTCCCTTTTTCACGAGGCAACTCCCCCGTTGTCCGAAGCCGTTGGACGACCATCGTAGCAAGCGGCCGGCCGGACACCGGACCACCGCCCGCCGGCGTAGTGCCTCGGCCCCATTCGATCGCTTCGCTCACTCCATTCGGCCGGATCAATGGTGCTCCGGCGGGCCAGCGGAGCTCGCGCCGCCTCCGCCCTGTTCTCTTGGTGTGCCCGCCGCCGGAAGGGCCGCCTGCGGCGGCGCCAGCGGCCGCGGACGGGACCTCGCCAACGCGGCGAACCTTTGTGGCCAGGGCGCTAACGTGGCGGCCGATGGCCGACGAGTTCGACGTCGAGGCGATGATCGGCCGGTTCCGGGACCGGGCCAAGGCGGTCCGCAGCCGGGGCGTGCCCCCCGTGGAGGGCCCGGAGCGGCGCCGCTTCATCGAGCAGGCCAAGGTCGACTACCAGGACTACGCCATGCTGGGCGACGCGGTGGGGTCGCTGGAGGACGGCATCCTCACGCTGCGTGTCGACCTGCGCCCCAAGGACGGCTGATCACCGCACCCCCACGCCGCGGGCCCACCGCGCAGCCCACGCCAGGCTGGGTTACCCTCGCCACCATGGGGCTCGACCGCCGTTGGGCTCGTCGCTCCGCGCAGCGGGGTGGAGCCGGGGGAAGGATCGCCTGAGCGCGTGGCCACGACGGAGCTGAAGTGCGAACGCCACCGCACCCCAACCCATCTCACCTGCGCGCAGTGCGGCCGGCCCGCCTGCCCCAAGTGCCTGGTCTGGACCGAGGTGGGCCAGAAGTGCACCACCTGCGTGCCGCACCGAGGGGGCTCGTCGGCCAACCGCACCACCCAGATGCTCGTCATCGGCTCACTGGTGGTGGCCCTGGTCGTGGCCCTGGCCATCGCCACCGGCGCTTTTTCGGGGGACTCCGAGCCCGACGTCCCCGTGGCGGGGAACACCGGCCAGCGGCAGGCCGGCATCGGCCAGCCGGCACGGGACGGCTCCCTCACCTTCGTGGTCACCAAGTTCGAATGCCCGGGCAAGGAGCTGGGCGACGGCGGGTCGCGGCGCACCGCCCTGGGGCGGTTCTGCATCCTCCACTTCCGGGCCACCAACTCGGGGAACCGGCCCGCCACGCTGACCTTCATCGACCAGGTGCTGCTCGACCGCCAGAAGCGGCGCTTCGCCCCCGACCCCGCCGCCACGACCGTCCTCCGGCGGTCCAGCGCCCAGGAGCCGCCGGTTCCGACCCAGCAGCTGAACCCGGGGGCCGAGGTCACCACCACCATCGTCTACGACGTGCCCGAGGGCGTCACCCCGGAGCTGGCCGAGCTGCACGCGGGCCGATCGCTCGGGGTCACCGTCCGGCTGAACGGCGCCCAGGTCTAAGCGCCGGCGGCGGCGCCGGTCCCGCTGCCACCGGTGCCGGTGCGGCGGGGCTCGAGCACGAGCCGGCCGCCCTCGAAGGCAAGTGTGGACTCGCCGTCGACCAGGCGGCGCACCGGCTCCCCCACCAGCTCCCGGCGCCAGCCCTGGGACAGCCGACCATGGCTGTCGTCCTGGAGGAAAGCCTGGACGTCGGCGCGGGTGGCCAGCAGGGCCGGGTCGACCTCGAGGTCCACGGCCAGCTGGTTGACCCAGG
>JBOGHQ010000435.1:0-1648 GCA_050744785.1 Acidimicrobiales bacterium
CCCCCCGGCGGCGCCGGCGGCGGGCCGCTCTGCCACCACGTGGCCGGAGGCCGACAGCCGGAAGGCGGCCGGAAGGGGCGCCACCGCCGGGCGGTTGCGCCGCTCGGCCAGGTCGGCCGGCACCTGCCCCCGCAGGGCGCCGTCCAGCTCGTCGAGGTGCAGGTCGCGGACGGCGGTCGCCTCGGCCAGGATGCCGGCAGCAGCCAGGCGGCGGCCCAGCTCCCACGCGGCCCGGGCCGTCAGCTCCTGCACCCAACGCACCCTGAGGCGCAGCGCCTCCCGCAGCAGGGCGGCCTCGTCGCCGTCACCGACGCTGGCGCCGTGCCCGCCCGCACCGGTCATCGTGACCGGCAGGCCGGCGGCCGGCGGCAGCGGTGCGCCCGGCCCGATCCGGGGCGGCACCAGGGCCAGCACCACGGGGTGGGCAGTGGCGATGTCGGCGTCGGTGCGGCCCTGGGCCCGGCCCTCGGCCAGCACCTGGAGGGCCAGCGATGCGCCGGTGGTGGTGGCCACCGCGCCATGGACCAGCAGGCCGGACAGGACCTCGTAGCCGTTGAGGGCGACCAGGGCCTGGCGGGACCGGCGCAGCAGTCCGGCCAGCCGCTCGTCAGAAAGCTGGACCAGGGGCGGGACGTCGAGGAGCTGGTCGTCCACCTCGTCGATGAGGTCGCCCACCAGGCCGGGCAGGGCCGCGCCCAGACGGCCCACCCGCCACGACGCCACCAGCCGGCGGGCCGGCGGGCGAGGGTCGAACCGGGCCAGGAACCCCTTGCGGGCCGGCGCCGCGCCCAGGAACACCAGGTCGGCGGCGACCCGGCCCCCCACGGTGGTCACGACCGGCGAGGCGTCGACCTGGCGGCGGGAGGCGGCGCCCGTGAGCAGCACGGCTTCGGACAGGGCGGTGCGCAGCGGTGCCACCCAGAGGTCCTCCTCGAGGGGCGCCAGCGGGCCCGGGTAGGTCTCGGCCACCGGGCCAGGGCCCAGCAGGGGGCCCTCGCCTCGCCCATCGGCCGCCACCGCGGTGATGGGCCGGCTCTGGAGGAGGCGCAAGGAGCTGCCCTCGAAGGCCCACTCCACGTCCTGGGGGCCGCCGAACACGGTCGCCACCCGGCGGGCGAGGCGGGCGAGGGCCCGGAGCTCGCTCCGGCCCAGGCCCGCCACGGCCCGCTCCGCCCCCAGCTTCCGGCCCCGTGCCGACAGCAGGTACTGGGAGCCGTCCACGGCGCCGCTCACCAGCTGCTCCGGCGCCCCCTCGGCGGCGGCCACCACCAGGCGGTCGGTGCGGCCCGACACCGGGTCGGCACCGAACAGCACCCCGCCCACCCGGGCCGCCAGCAGGGGCTGCACCAGCACGCCCATGGGCGCCATCTCGATGCCGGGCACCGCCTTCATGGACGACAGCACCGTGTCCACCGCTCCCAGGAAGGCGTCCCACCCCTGCACGTCGAGCACCGAGGTGAACATGCCGGCCAACGAGGTGGACTCGCCGTCCTCGATGGTGGAGGACGAGCGCACCACGAGCGAGCGAGCGCCGCCGCCGGTCAGGTCGTCCCAGGCGGCGCGCAGCTCGGCGGCCAGAGGCGCACCGGGGGCCGGCGACCAGGCCGAGGTGGCAGCCGTCGTCACCACGAAGCCAGGGAGCACCGGG
>JBOGHQ010000436.1:0-1659 GCA_050744785.1 Acidimicrobiales bacterium
GCACCGGCGTGGTGAGCAGGCGGTCCAGGGTCCAGAGGAAGGCGGCGAGGGTCTTGCCCGAGCCGGTGGGCGCCAGGATGAGGGTCGACCGGCCCTGGCTGATGGCGTCCCACCCCTGCTCCTGGGCTGGCGTGGGCGCCGCGAAGGTGGAGGCGAACCAGGCCCGGGTGACCGGGGAGAACCGCTCCAGAGCCGCCACACCTCCAGGGTATGACACGAATGTAAGTCCGCACCCGGCGCAGCAGGGCGCGCCATCTCGTGGGACGGTCGCACCCCTGGCCGCGCTTGATCGATTGGGCGCGGGGCGCGGGGCGCCCGCCGCCGTTTGAGCGGCGGGAAGCTACGGACGCACCCCATAGCGGCTCAGCACCTCGGCCGCGTTCGGGAAGACGTCGTCGGCGGCGTCCACCAAGTCCTTGGGTCGGGCCACCCGGTAGGCATTGCGGGCGACATAGACGCGAAGGGCGCAGTCCACCAGGTCGGCATCGCCGAGGGCGGCCACGGCCTGGGCGCCCTGCACGTAGACACTCCGGTAGTAGATCGACTGGCGGGGCTCCCAGAAGGCCATGGGCTCGCCCACCCGGCCCTGTCCCCCGGCCGGGATGCTCGTGGCCTTCAAGCTGTTGAGGGTCCCCTCGAAGCGTCCCTCGGCGTAAGTGGCCAGGCCCTCGTCCATCCACGGGTCACGGCCCTGGTTGTTCACCACCAACCCGTAGAACCACATGTGGGCCACCTCGTGCGAGGTCGTGCGGCCGGTGGTGCCGGGCCCTTGGAGGACGTGCATCGGGTACTCGATCCCGCCGCTCAGCGTCGGCGTCACCGCCAAGGTGTAGGTGGGCCAGGGGTACGGGCCGAAGCGCCGGCTGAACTCCTCCAGGGCCCGCACGATGCGGGAGAGGTAGGCCCCGGGCGAGTCACCGAGGCCGGCGTGCACGCCCACCGTCACCTGCACGGGCTGGGGGGCGTTGGCCGTGCCCGAGGCCAGGTTGAAGTGCCCCACGGAGAGGGCGAAATCGGTGACCCCCGTGGCGGTCCAGCGCCCGTTGCCGTCGTGGGTGCCGGTGGCGAGCACGTCGAAGCCGGGGGGGACGGTGACGGTGGCCGTGAAGTCCGCCGTCGGCGTCATGGACGCCTCGGCAAAGCCGGACGACGCCGGCTGCTCGGCCCAGCCGATGCCCGGCTCCCACGCCAGGAGCGGGAAGAAGGACCCCAGGCGGATGGCGTCGCCGGTGCGGGAGATCCGGTCCGACACGGTGCCGGGCAGGGTGAGCCGGTACGGGATGCCGACCTCCACCGTCTGGCCCGGCACCAACGTCCCGCCGGGGCGGGCCACCACCATGGTGGGGCTCTCCTGCACGGCGCCCACCGCCCGGCCGCCCACGAAGACCCCACCCACGTCGAGGCGGGCACCGGCGTTGGCGGTGCGGGGCGCGTTGGCCCACAGGCGGATGACCAGCTTGTCGGTGGGCAGGTCCGGTGTGAACCGTGCCGTCACCTCGCCCTCCACCACGTTGTCGACCGGCCTGACGTCGACCCGGAGTGTGTAGCGGGTCCGGTCCTCGCGGGGCGCCTGGCGGGCCGGGATGGCCGGGCAACTCGGCGCCAGCGTGGGGCTGGCGGGCGGCGCGCCGGTCGTGGCCGGACGGCTGGTGGTGGAGC
>JBOGHQ010000437.1:0-3890 GCA_050744785.1 Acidimicrobiales bacterium
ACTCAACCGACGGCGCCCATCCGACCCACCTACGGCGTCGTTGTGTTCATGCGTGACGGCCGATCGCAGCGCGTGGTGACCGATCCGGTAGAGGGCGGCCCGCCGGATCGTCGAAGCGCTGGGCTCCCGGCCGTCGAGCACAGACGCCGACGCGGCGCCAACACCCGCCGGCGTTGAGGAGTGGAACCAGTACGAAGATCGATACCGGGCTCGCCCAGAGACCTTCAAGGCCTGCGTCGACGTGTGACCCGTGTGCCCGGCGTGCGCGACGCGTTCGGCGGTTGGGCGTCGTTCTCCCAGGCTGCAAATAACGAGCCAGCGCAGCGGCGCGAGCGCGTCGAGCTCGCCGAGGAGTTCATGCGCGCCGGGAGATACGAGCTCGGCCCCGACACGCCCCACGGGGGGTGTCAGTGGATCAAGCGTTGACGGTCCCTCCGCCCGTACCACGGCTGTGTACGCAAGGGTGGGGAGTACCGGAACCGGTCCCGTCGGGTCCAGCCCTCGGCTCCCGGTGGGCGCGTATCCGGGCGCGTATCCCTGTGCTACACCAGGGATCCAGATGGACGGAATGGACAGACGCCCCGACATAAGCGCAGGTCAGAGACTTGCAGCCCTCTTGGCAGACGCTCAGGACCCATCTGTTAATCAGAGGGTTCTGGGTTCGAGTCCCAGCCCCGGAGCCAGCAACAACCGCAGGCTGAGCAAGTTTTGCGCTCGGAGGGGGTTCTGCGGGGCTGGTGTTTCGGGGCCGAGTACGCGCCCGCAGGCGCGATACGCCGGCGATACACCGGCGCGATACACCCGGCTGGTACCGTTGGGTACCGGTCGACGGCGCCGTCCATGCCGCTCCTTCGTACGAGCCCGCACTAAGCGGGGTGCTCCGAGGAGTTTGCTCATGGACCGGGACCGCTTCGACGCCCTCGTTGATCGATCAGGCGAACACCACCTCTGGAAGGGGGCCGTCAACCCACAGCGGGGGACCGGTCGGCTGAAGGTTGCCGGCCGCCAGGTCACCGCGGACCGCCATGCCTGGGAGCTGGCCCGTGGTCCGCTTCCAGCGACGGCAAAGGTGCGCGCCTGCCCCGAGGAGCCGGCGTGCGTCCGCCTCGACCATCTGACGGTGGAAGGAGCGGCATTGCGTACGCGGCCTGTGGCGCGCGCGAGGAAGGGCAGCGGGTCGGTCCGCGAGGTTCGCCCCGGCGTGTGGAAGCTGTCCGTGACGGCGCCACGCGAAGACCGAGGCTCCGCCCGCCGTGTCCACAGGGTGGTGAACGTCCGCACCGCCCGGGAGGCGACCGACGAGCTGGCCAGCTTCGAGGCCGAGGTGAGATCGTCCGGCCGCCCGCCCGCTGAGGCGGCGTCCCTCCGCTTCGACGAGGCGGAGGAGCGCTTCCTCACGGAGCACCTCGGCGACGAGAAGGGCCGGGAGGACAAGACGATCTGGGGCTACCGGGCGGTCCACCACAAGTGGTTCGCTCCCCACATCGGCGCTCGGCTCGTCCGCGATATCGACGAGGCGACCCTCGACCGCCTCTTTGGCAGGATGCGCCTCGCCGGGCTCAGTCGTTCGAGCCTCAACCAGGCCAAGAGCCTCTACATGCCGTTCTTCAGTTGGGCCCGCCAGCGGGGACTCACCCGGCGCAACCCCATGGCCGAGTTCCAGCTTCCGACGAGGGTTGCCGGCGCTTCGGCTGACAACCACCCCAGTGGCGGCGCGCGACACGTCGGCTCCGACGGCGGTGTGTAGCAATTGGGCCGCAGCATCATCCGGTAAGCCGGGGATGGCGAGGCTGGTGCCGACCCGGGCGAGCGCGGCCAGGTCGTCACGCGGGAGCTTGTCGGCGCGGCAGGTCGCCACGAGCAGGCACGGCGGGTCCCGAACGGCGGATGCGACGAAGGTCAGGAGCCGTCGCGACGCGGCGTCGGCCCAATGAAGGTCGTCGATGACGACCACCAGCCCACGTTCGGCCGCCGCGTCGCGAAGGTGGCCGGCGACCGCTTCGAACTGGGCGAACTGGGCGGCCGACGATGCGGTCGGCGTCTCCGGCTGTCTCTGGTCCAATAGTTCCGCAGACCCGGTGAGCTGCCGCAGGGTCTGCACCCACGGCCAGAGCCGGGGCGCACCGTCGCCCTGCCAGGCGGGCACCCACACGACCCGCGCGCCACGCACGCGGGCGATGTCAACGATCTCTTCGGCAAGACGCGTCTTTCCGATGCCCGCTTCACCGACGAGAACTAGCAGGCCCCTCTGGAACAAGCGAGATCATCGAGAAGCGCGCCCGCAGCTGCAAGTTGCGATTCCCGCCCGACGAGCCGTCGGAGGTTGTTTCACCGGTGTCAAGGGCCAACAGGATCTGCACGGTGGCGGCCACCAGAACTGCGCGGTCGTGGCCACGAGACCTGAACGGTGGCGGCCACCAGATCTGTGAAGTCGGTCAGTCCAGGGGCGTCACCCCCTTGCCGGAAGTGGCCTGGGCCAAGCGCACACTGTCGCCGGTAGTGGCGCACAGGTGGGCATGGTGGAGGAGGCGATCGACGGTGGCGCCGGCGAGGGTCTTGGGCATGATCTCGTCGAAGCCGCTCGGGTGGAGGTTCGAGCTGACGGCGACACTGCGGCGCTCGTAGGCGGCGTCGACTAGGCGGTAGAGGCCCTCGGCGGCGTCGGACGCCACCGGCAACAGTCCGATGTCGTCCACCACCACCAGATCCGCCCGCAGGATGCGGGCGATGGCCCGGGTGACGCTGTCGTCGGCCCGGTGGCGGCGAACGAGCACGCCGAGGCTCTCCAGGCTGAACCACGCCACCCGCCGGCCGGCGGCCACCGCGGCGTGGCCGAGGGCCTCGAGGAACATGGTCTTGCCCGTGCCCGACGGCCCGCACACAACCAGGTTCTCCCGGCGCCCGACCCACTCCAGGGTGCGCAGCGCCGCCTGGGTTGGGGCGGGGATGGAGCTCAGCGCCGGGTCCCAAGCCTCGAAGGTCTTGCCCGCCGGGAACCCGGCGGCGGCCAGGCGGGTGGCGGTGGAGGACCGGTCCCGACCGGCCACCTCCTCGACCAGCAGCACCCGCAGTACCTCGGCCGGCTCCCAGCGCTGGGCCCGAGCCGTGGCCAGCACTTCGGGAGCGGCCCGGCGGATGTGGGGCAGGCGCATGCGCCGCAGGAGGGCTTCGAGCTCTTCGTCGAGGGCGGGAGGGGCTGGCGTGCGGGTGGTCACAGCCGCTCCTCGACGCCGAGCCAGCCGGCGAAGCGGCGCAGGCAGTCCCGAAGCTCCTCGAGGCTGTAGCAGCCGGAGGTGAACCGGGCGAAGTCGGCCCGCAGCAGCGGCCCCTCGGCCCGGTCCAGGAAGTCGGCCACGAACAACAAGGTGTCGCCCACCTCGACCAGCATGGCCTGGTCGTCGACGCTGAGGCCGGAGGCGGCCAGGGCGCTCATCGCCCGAACTCCGCCCACGCGTTGGTGCCGGCTTGGAGGCTGTGGGCCTCGCCGGCGCGGTTGGTGGCGCCGCCCGCCGCGCCACGATGGGCCAGGATCGAGGCCAGGTCGCCCTCGGCGAAGCGGCTGTAGACCGCGGCGTGGCCGAGGGCCCAATCAACCGCCTCTTTGCCCGACAGCTTGGCCAGCGCCACCGCCTCGGCCATCTTGGCCCGCACTCTGGTTGTGCCCACTGCCCCGGCCTCTTTCAGCCACAGGGCGGCGCCGGCGCCGATGGCCAAGAACTCCGCCTCCGCGGCGTTGGCCGCCACCGGGGTGCGATCGAGCGCTCCCTCGGGCGCCGGGGGGAAATGCGAGTCGTCGATGCGGGGGTTGCCCGGGGTGGTGCGGCGGTGCCGTGCCACTTCGCCCGGGCCGTCAGGGCCGACGTGGGTGACGATCACCTCCTCGCCGTGGG
>JBOGHQ010000438.1:0-13129 GCA_050744785.1 Acidimicrobiales bacterium
GAGGCCGACCGCCTGCGGGCGTCGTCCCGTCACCTCGAGGCGCTGTCGCCCCGGCACGTGCTGCGGCGGGGCTACGCCGTGGTCCGGGACGGGGACGGCCGGGTGGTGCGCGACGCCTCGGTGCTGGCGGCCGGGCAGGCATTGGACGTGGAGCTGGCCTCGGGCCGGGTGGGGGCACGGGTGGAGGAGGTGCGGCCGTGACATCGGGGGGCGGTGGCTCGGTCGGCGCCGCCGGCGGCGAGGACGGCCTCACCTACGAGCAGCTGGTGGAGGCCCTGGAGGAGTTGACCGGGCGCATGGCCGACGGCGCCATCGGGATCGAGGAGGCGGTGGAGCTCTACGAGCGGGCAGGTAGGCTGCACGCCCTGGCCGCCGATCGGCTGGCCCGGGTGCAAGCCCGGATCGACGCCCTGGCCGCGGAGCAGGCCGAGCAGGGGGAGGTCGGGGGCGGGGGCTAATGGCCGGCTACCGGGGCCAGGCGTGGCTGAAGCAGCGGTGGCTGCGGAGGCCGGGCGCGATCAGGCCCCAGCCGCCCAACAGGGCGCGGCGGGTGCGTTCGGTCCATTGGATGGCCTCGGGGGCGGCCACCCGCCGGACCACCTGGCGGATGCCGCCCTCGTGGACGGCGTAGCCGGCCCACGTACCGGGGTAGTGCATGGTGGCCCCCACCTCGGTGACCACGAGGGGACCGTGGCGCCGGCGCCGGTTGCGGTGGGAGTGGCCGGCGCTCACGAAGCTGGCCGGGTTGGCCTCGGCCACCGTGTCGAGCAGGGCCCGGGCCTGGTCGCCGGGCAGGCCCGGCGGGTAGGTGACGGCCCGCCGGAAGCGCTGGGGGTAGTGGTGGATGGCCACGAAGGCGGGGCCCCGGGCGGCGGTGAGGAGCTCGGCCACCTGCTCCCGCTGGCGGCCGTCGAGGGCGCCGAACCCCCTGTGAGGGACGGCCGTGTGGGCCAGCACGACGCGGATGCCGGGCAGGTCGAGGGTGTAGGGCCCCAGCGGAACATCGATGCCGTGGCCGGCCAGGGCGGCCCGCCCGTCCACCGCCCGCCGGCCCACGTCGTGGTTGCCGAGCACCGCCGCCACCGGGACGGAGAGGCGGCCCAGCAGCCGGCCCACGTCGGTCCACTGCTGGTGGCGGCCGCTGTAGGTGAGGTCCCCCTTGGCCACCAGGGCCTGGGCGCCCCACGCCAGGGCTTCGCCCACGGCGGCCCGGGCGCAGCGGAGCGGGTAGGGCTCCAGGCCCGACCATGGGTCGTCGCCCATGAGGCGCAGCAGGCCGAAGCGGCGCTCTCCGATGTGCAGGTCGTTCACCGTGGCGAAGCGGCACAGCAGTTCGCCGGGCGGGGGGGCGAGGGTCCGGACGTGGCCGGCGGGGCGGGCCCGGGCCGGGCCGGGGGGGCGAACGGTGAGCTGGAGACGGGTGGCCGGCGGCAGGCCGTCCAGTGACGCCGCGCCGGGCGTGCCGTCCCCGGCGGTCTCGACCGACGCGTCACCCAAAGAGATGACCGTGCCGGCTGGCAGGTCCCGCCAGCACACCTGCACCGAAGTGTCCTCGACGGCGAACACGCCCACCGGTGCCATCATCCGGTTGTAGCACCCCGGTACGCTCTGCCGTTGCGACCCGGGCTCGTCGGACCGGGCGCCAGGAGGGAACCAGCGTGCGCAGGTTCAGGTGGGCAAGGGCGTCGGTGCTGGGTGTCGTCGTGGTGGTGGGGGGCCTGGTGCCGGTCGTCGCCGGCGCGCCGCCGGCCACCGCCAACCACCTCCCGGGGACGATCCTCCAGGTCACCCCCGAGGTGGCCTCGGTGGACGTGGGCGCCAGCGTCACCCTCACCGCCCGCCTGTTCACCACCCTGCTGGGCCGCCAGCCGCTGGCCGGCCTCAGCAACATCACGATCAACTTCGACTTCGAGGGCGGGCCCCTCACCAGCGAGCCCAACCGGTCCTGCACCGTCGCCTCGCTGGAGAGCACCTGCACGATCAGCGTGGAGTCGTCGATGTCGGGGTCGACCCTGGTGACGGCGTGGATCGACGGTCACCCCGCCGACGGCGAAGGGCGGCTGGCCAACGACCTACCGGCCAGCGACACCAACGCCGACTGCATCACCCCCGAGGAAGGGCAGACCGACGCCGCCACGTGCCGGGCCGGCGACGTGGTCAACGCCGGCACCACCGGCGAGGCCGACCACACCGACGTGGTGCGGGTGACGTGGCGCGACCACGGCGTGGACGTCCAGCCCGACAACCAGAACCGGGCCCTGGGGGAGACGGCCAACCTCACCGCCAAGGTCACCAACCTGGCCGGCAACCCGGTGGACGGCGTGCTGGTCAAGTGGGAGTTCTACGACGGCTCCATCACCGACCCCGGCGGCGGCACCACGCCGGCCACCCCCGACCGCACCTGCACCACCAACACCAGCGGCACGTGCGCCATCTCCTTCACCCAGTCGGCCAACGGCGTGGACGTGCTGTGTGCGTGGACGTCGGAGGCGCCGCCCACGGTGACGGGGAAGGTAACCGACACGCCGACCTGCAACGGGGAGGTGCTGCTCGACCTCTCGGGCAACGACGGCGCCCCCTCGCCACCCGACGACAACCAGGACGTGGTGCGGGTGATCTGGGGCTCGGGCAACACGCCGGCTACCACCCCGGTATCCACCCTGCCCGGCGGTGGCACCACGCCGCCGGTGGGGAACGGCTACTGGCTGGTGGCCGCCGACGGGGGCATCTTCGCCTTCGGCGACGCCGTGTTCCGGGGGTCCACCGGCGCCATCAAGCTCAACCAGCCCATCGTGGCCATGGCCCACACGCCCAGCCGCGGTGGGTACTGGATGGCCGCCTCCGACGGCGGGGTGTTCGCCTTCGGGGATGCCCCCTTCCGGGGCTCCACCGGTTCCATCAAGCTCAACCAGGCCATGGTGGGGATGGCACCCACGCCGGCCGGCACGGGGTACTGGCTGGTGGCCAAGGACGGCGGCATCTTCGCCTTCGGCGGGGCGGTGTTCCGCGGCTCCACCGGCGCCATCAAGCTGGCCCAGCCCATGGTGGGCATGGCCTCCACGCCCACCGGCGGCGGGTACTGGCTGGTGGCCGCCGACGGCGGGGTGTTCGCCTTCGGCGACGCCGTGTTCCGGGGGTCCACCGGCGGGATCCGGCTGGCCCAGCCCATGGTGGGGATGGCACCCACGCCGGCCGGCAACGGCTACTGGCTGGTGGCCGCCGACGGCGGCATCTTCGCCTTCGGCGACGCGGTGTTCCGGGGTTCCACGGGCGGGATCCGGCTCAACCAGCCCATCGTGGGAATGAGCCGCAGCCTGGGCGGCGGCGGCTACCGGCTGGTGGCCCGAGACGGAGGGGTGTTCGCCTTCGGCGACGCCGTCTTCCGGGGGTCCACCGGTGCCATCCGGCTCAACCAGCCGATGGTGGGGATGTCCGGCTTCTGAGCAGGTCGCCCAGGCCGGCCGCCTCCCGCTGGCGCAGGGCCACCAGCACGTCGAGGCGCTCCAGCAGCTGGGAGAGGTTGCGCTCCCGGCCCGGAATGGGATGGGCCTCGAGGAACGCCCTGGCGGCGGCGGCCCGCTCGGGGGTGGACAGCGACGTGATGCCGCCCAGGGCCCGCTCCTGGAGGCTCTCCGGCAGGCGGCCGGCGAACTCCGCCCAACGGGGCGCCAGCAGCTCCCACACCACCGCCCCGCCGGTGCGGTTGGCCAGCAGCTGGCTGACCACGAAGGGGGCGTTCTGGGTGCGCACCGACGTGAGGGCCAGGTCGAGGGTGCGGCGCAGCAGGGCATCGTCCTCGAAGCGGGCCAGGGCGTAGAGGTAGCGGACCTCCTCCTGGGGGGTGGTGGCCTGGAGATGGCGGGCCAGGAACTGCTCGTACTCGTCGGGGCCGCCGGCGGCGGCGGCCACGGTGAGGGCGGCGCCGGCCACGTCGGCATCGACGCTGATCTGATCGGGGGCGGCGGCGGCCAGCTCGGCGGCCCGGGCCCGCACGTCCGGGTCTGAACCCAGCACGCCGAGGGCCACGATGAGGGTGGCCCGCAGCCGGGCCCGGCGCTCGTCCTCGCCCCCGGCGGGCGGCTCCCAGCCCAGGCGAGCCAGGACGGGCCCGGCCAGACGCCGTACGAAGGCCTGGAGGTCGGGCCGGCCCTGATCGGGGACGATGCGGTCGAGCTCCACCAGGCCGTCGACGATGACCTTCCACACGCTCGGGTCGTCGTCGCCGCTGAGGAGCTCGACGGTGTCGAGGAAGGCGACGGCCGGGAGCTCGGCGGCCAGGACACGCGCCCAGGTGTCGCTCACCAGGACCAGCCGCTCCACGGGGTCCAGCTGGTCGAGGTGGGCGGCCAGCCGGTCCCGGAGCGCGGCGTCGTAGGCGACCCGGTAGAAGCCCCAGCCCTGCTCGTTGACCACGGCCCAGTCGACGGTGCCGCCCAGGTCGACGGTGGTCGGCTCGGCGTCGAGCAGCAGGCGGCGACGGACCTCCTGGCCGCCGACCGAGGCCCGGAGCTGGACGGGGACGCGCCACACCGGGCTCCCGCTGCCGTCAGTACCGGGGAGGTAGCGGAAGCGGCGCTGTGCCAGCTCGATGGCCGTCCCGCCCGGTGCCAGTGACGCCGACACGATCGGGAAGCCGCCCTGGAAGATCCACGACTCCATGATCGAGCGGGCCGGCTCGCCGGTGGCGGCCTCCACCGCTTCCCACAGGTCGCTGGTCTCGGTGTTGGCGTGTCGGTGGCGGGCGATGTAGTCCGAGATGCCCTGTCGGAACTGGTCGGCGCCGACGTAGCGCTCGAGCATGCGGAGGACGGCGGCCCCCTTCTGGTAGGTGAGGACGTCGAACATGCCCTCCGCCTCCTGGGGGCGGTGCACGGGGAACTCGATGGGGCGGGTGGTGCTGAGAGCGTCGACGACCATGGCGTCGTCCCGGCTGGTGCCGAAGGTGACCCACCGCCGCCACTCGGGCTCGTAGTCGTCCACCGCCAGCAGTTCCATGAAGGTGGCGAAGGCCTCATTGAGCCAGATGCCGTTCCACCACCGCATGGTCACCAGGTCGCCGAACCACATGTGGGCGACCTCGTGGGCCACCACGTCGGCCACCCGCTCCAGCTCGGCCCGGGTGGCCCGCTCGGGGTCGATGAGCAGGAGGGTCTCCCGGAAGGTGACCGCGCCCAGGTTCTCCATGGCGCCCATGGCGAAGTCGGGCAGTGCGATGAGGTCCAGCTTGTCGGACGGGTAGGGCAGGCCGAAGTAGCGGGAGAAGAAGCGCAGGGAGTGGGCGGCCAGGTCGAGGGCGAAGCCGGTGAGGTGGGTCTTGCCGGGGACGCTCACCGCCCGCAACGGCGTGCCGTCCACGTCCACGGGCGGAGTGGCTTCCAGCCGGCCCACGGCGAAGGCCACCAGGTAGGTGGGCATGCGCATGGTGGGCGCGAACTCGTACTGGGTGCGACCGTCACCCAGGTCGGTGACCTCGGTGACCTCGGTGTTGGACACGGCGGTGAGGCCGGCGTCCACCACCAGGGTGGTCTGGAAGGTGGCCTTGCGGTCCGGCTCGTCCCAGGAGGGGAAGGCGCGCCGGGCGTCAGCGGGCTCGAACTGGGTGGCGGCGATGGCGTGCTGGACGCCCTTGTCGTCGGTGTAGGTGCTGCGGTACACGCCCTGGAGCCGCTCACTCAGCCGGCCCGAGAAGGTGACGTGGAGCTGGTAGCGGCCGGGGTCGACCTTGTCGGGCAGCCGGATGGTGGCCCGTTCGTTCTCGGGGTGGAGTGCGACCTCTCCTGGGACGGCGGTCCCGTCCTCGTCCAGCAGCTCCGCTTCGTGGATCTCCAGGTCGGCGCTGTTCACGACCAATTCCTCGGCCGGCTCCAGAACCTTGAGGTGCACCCGTTCCTCGCCGGCGAAGGTGCCTTCCTCCACGTCGACAGTGAAGGTGAGTTGGTAGTGGTCCGGTTCGACGCTGCGGGGGAGGCGATGCGTCCCGTCCGTCGACATGCCGGTCGAGGCTACACAGCCTGGCGCCACTACGGTCCGATCGATGGGCGGGAGAGAACCCGACGAACTGGATGTGGTGGCCGTCGGCAGCGCCATCGTCGACGTGCTGGCCAGCGCCACTGACGCCGACCTGGCCACGCACGGGCTGGTGAAGGGGACCATGGCCCTGGTGGACCGGGCCCAGTCGGACCGGCTCTACGCCGACATGGGACCGGCCGTGGAGGTGTCGGGTGGCTCGGCGGCCAACACGGTCGCCGGCGTGGCCTCCTTCGGTGGCGCCGCCGCGTTCATCGGCAAGGTGCGCGACGACCAGCTGGGCGAGGTGTTCCGCCACGACATCCGTGCCGTAGGGGTGGCCTACGGCACACCTCCCGCCGTCGAGGGCCCGGCCACCGCCCGTTGCCTCGTGTTCGTCACCCCCGACGCCCAGCGCACCATGACCACCTACCTGGGCGCCTCGACCGCCCTGACGGCGGCCGACATCGACGAGGCGGTCATGGCCTCAGCCCGGTACACCTACCTGGAGGGCTACCTCTGGGACCCGCCCGAAGCCATCGAGGCCCTGCGCCGGGCCATCGACCTGGCCCACGGCGCCGGCCGCAGGGTGGCGGTGAGCCTGTCCGACCCCTTCTGCGTGGATCGCCACCGGCGCGACTTCCTTGACCTGGTAGAGGACGTGGTGGACGTGGTGTTCGCCAACGAGCTGGAGGCCATGTCGCTGTTCGAGGTGGCGACGCTGGCGCCGGCCCTGGACCGGCTGGGCGCGGTGGGACGGCGGCGCCCGCTGGTGGCCGCCGTCACGTTGGGCGCCGAGGGGTCGGTGGTGGTGTCCGGCGACACGTTGGTGCCTTCGGCGGCGGTGCCCCCGCCTGCCTTGGTGGATACCACGGGGGCCGGCGACCTCTACGCGGCCGGCTTCCTCCACGGCCTCACCACCGGCGCCGACCTGGCCCGCTGCGCCCACCTCGGGGGCCTGGCTGCGGCCGAGATCATCAGCCACATCGGGGCCCGACCCCAGGTCCCCCT
Organism: Acidimicrobiales bacterium; assembly: GCA_050744785.1. Classification (GTDB taxonomy): domain Bacteria; phylum Actinomycetota; class Acidimicrobiia; order Acidimicrobiales; genus JBOGHQ01. The sequence continues at coordinate 7,018 of JBOGHQ010000438.1, forward strand.
CGCCACCCTCGTCCCCACCTGAGCCCGGGGTGGCGGCGAGGCGGCGGTCGGGCCGGCCCCAGCCCGGTGGCTCGCGGAGGTCGGGGTCGGGAAGGGTGGTGGGCGGCGGCGGCGGCCCGCTGGCGGCGTACACGCCCCGCGCCACCCGCCGGGCCCGGCCCTGCTCCACTTCGTAGCCCATGGCGTCGGCCAGGGCCTGCACGGGCCGGGCCGAGGCCACCGCATAACCGCAGCGATGGAGGGCGGCATGCAGGTCGGGCAGGGCCAGACCATCTGTCCCGAGGCGATGCAGGATCACCCGGCACGCCATCCGCAGCGGCCGGCCGATCAGGAACTGTGCACCGGCCTGCACGGGTGACAGGGCGGGCTGGTCGTGAGCCGGCGGCCGCCGGGCCCTGCATCTGGGCAGGATGGGCCACAGCTCGTCCCGTATGTCGATCAACTGCCCGATCAGTGCGATGCGCTCCCGGGCCCGCCGGTCCGCCTCCAGATCGAGTGCCTCCAACTGCGCCAGCAGAAGGTCTCGCGCCAGCTGCAGCTTCCGTCGCTCGCCCGGCCGCAGCCCCGACGCCTGCCGCATCCTGAACTGCCACGGCGCCGGCGTCCTCGGGTGCACCTCGCCTCCTCCTGCCCTGATCGAGCAACTCATGCGAAGGCGTGATCCAACCAAACTGCCGCCAGGTCAACCTCCGAACCCGACGACCCAATCCTCCCACCCCGCAGTGACACCCTCCCAGTCCCCACGCCCATGCTCACACGGCGCCCCACTCGTCTCACGTCGAATCGACGTCGAATCGACCGAAGACACCTCCAGCCGGCGGTGGGGGATGAGGGAGGAGGAAGCGGGGGCAGCATGTGTGGCGGCCCCTTCGGCGGATCACCTACCGCAGCTGCCGGGTCTTAGCGGAGGCCGCCTTCCTCCAGCTCGGGGGGGACGAAGGCCAGGTCCAGGTCGGCGAGGGCGACGAGGCTGGACGCGACCCAGGTCCCCAGGGGGCCGAAGGCGGCGTCCAAGCGGGCGCTCTCCTCCAGCACCTCGGTGGCGAGGCGGGCGATGCCGGCGTAGGACACCTCGACCGCGTATTGGGACGAGCCGCTGGCGGCGTCGAAATGCTGCTCCACGGAGGGGTTGTCGCGCTCGAGGGGGTCGCCGAGAACGGCGGGGCCGTGCTCCCGGAGGACACCGAGCACCGTGGACGGATCGGGCTGCAAAGCCAGGCGCTGGATCCGCAGCACGATCTCGATCTCGATCTCGGGCGGCTCGTCGATGGTGTCGCCCACCCGCCAGGAGCGGTACGCGGTCTGGCTCCAGGTCGACCAGTCGAAGGCGATCTCGGCCTGGACCCGGGGAGGCACGCCCTCGAAGGGCAGCGTGTAGGAGGTCTCCCAGGACACGTCGCCGAGCAGAATGTCCATCTGGAAGCGCTCCTCGATGGCGTGGCGCTCCAGCAGCGCCCCCTCCAGGCCCCGCCGCAGGGCGGCTACCGCCTCCACGAGCACATGGTCCAGCATGCCGTCGCAGGCTACCGTCCCGAAGGGTGGGGAATCCGTGGCTGGAGCGGCGCGTCCTGAACTACGCCCACCAGGGAGGCGCCCGGGAAGGGCCCTCCAGCACGTTGTGGGCCATGCGGCGCGCCGTCGACGCCGGGGCCCACGCCATCGAGCTCGACGTCCACGCCACGGCCGACCGCCAGCTGGTGGTCTGCCACGACGCCACCGTGGACCGGACCACCGACGGCACGGGCCCGATTGCCGGGCTGACGGTGGCACAGGTGCAGGCCCTCGACAACGCCTATTGGTGGAGACCCGGCCACGTGGTCGACCACGAGGCCGCGCCCGACGCCTACCCCCTCCGGGGCCAGGCCCCCGACGACTCCGACCTGCGCATCCCCTTGCTGAGGGACGTTCTCGACGCCTTCCCCGGCGTGTTCCTCAACCTGGACATCAAGCAGACGGCGCCCGACGTCGAGCCCTACGAGCTCCTCCTGGCCGACCTGCTGCTCGAGTACGAGCGGACCGACGACGTCATCGTCGCCTCCTTCTCCGACCAGGCGACCGCCGCCTTCTCGGCCGCCGTCCCGCAGATCAGCACCGCAGCCGGCACCAACGCCACCGCTGCCTTCTACTTCGCCGTCGTGAACGGCGAGGCGCCCCCACCCGCCGATCACCACGCCCTGCAGGTCCCGCACACCTACTCGGGCATCACCGTGGTCGACGAGCGGTTCGTCGCATCGGCCCACGCCCAGGGCGTGGCCGTGCACGTGTGGACGGTGGACGAGCGAGCCGAGATGGAGCACCTGCTGGCCCTCGGGGTGGACGGCATCATGACCGACTGCCCGAGCGTGCTGGCCGCCGTGCTGGACGGCGGCCACGGCCTCGGCCCGGGCTGAACCGGCCGCCCGCCGCGACGAGGCGCCGGGGCTCAGCGCCCGGCGTTGGGGCGCTTGCCGTGGTTGGCCTTCTTGCCGGCCCGCTGCTTGCGCTTGCTGGTCTTCTTCGACATGACCCGGGCACCGTACCAGGGTGCCGGCGGTAGCCTCCGCCCGATGGAGCGCCTCGGGATCGTCGGGCTGCCCAACGCCGGCAAGTCGTCGCTCTTCAACGCCCTCACCGGCGGTTCGGCCCTGGTGGCCAGCCACCCCTTCTCCACCGCGGAGACCAACGTGGGCGTGGCCCAGGTGCCGGACGACCGCCTCACCGCACTCAGCGAGATGTCGGAGAGCCGCAAGACGGTCCCGGCCACCGTGGAGTTCGTCGACGTGGCCGGGCTCACGGCCGGCTCCTCCACCGGCGAGGGCATGGGCAACCGCTTCCTGGCCGGCATCCGCGAGACCGACGCCCTGTGCCTGGTGCTGCGGGCCTTCAGGGACGACGCCGTCCCGGGCGGCGCCGACCCGCTCGAAGACCTGGAGGTCCTTGTGCTGGAGCTGGTGCTGGCCGACACCGCCCACGCCGAGAACCTGCTCGGCCGCCGGCGGAAGGCGGCCAAGAACGACCCGGCGGCCAAGGCCGAGGCGACCGCCCTGGAGGCGGCACTGGAACTGCTCCGAGCCGGCACCCCCCTCTACCGGGCCGGCGCCGGCCACTCCCCCCGGCTCACGCCTGACCACCTCGACGCCCTCAAGCCCTTCTACCTCCTCACCGCCAAGCCCGTGCTGGCCGTGGTGAACCTGGGCGAGGACGACCTGGCACGTGCCGACCCCGACGCCGCCGTCAAGCCCGTGGCCGACGCCCTCTGGGGCGACGCCGGCGTCCTCGGAGTCAGCGTGCAGCTGGAGGCGGAGGCGGCTCGGCTCGACCCCGCCGAGCGGGCCGAGCTGCTCGATGGGCTCGGCCTTGGCGAGGGAGCGCTTCCCCGCGTGGCCCGCCACGCCTACCACCTGCTGGGCCGGCGCACCTTCCTCACCACCGGCGACAAGGAGTCGCGGGCGTGGACCTTCCGGGCCGGCGCCCGAGCCCCAGAGTGCGCCGGCGTCATCCACTCAGACCTCCAGCGGGGCTTCATCCGGGCCGAGGTGATCCGCTGGGACGAACTGCTCGCCCTCGGGTCGTGGCACGCCGCCAAGGAGGCGGGCCGGCTCCGGGTGGAGGGCAAGGACTACGAGGTTCTCGACGGTGACGTGCTTGAGATCCGCTTCAACGTCTGAGCCCGAGCCCATGGGCCCCATGGAGCCGACGACCTGATGCCGTGGCTGCTGCGCGAGGGAGAGGTCCTGGCCGGGCTCGAGGTGGCCGAGGGAGCGGCCGCACGGGCCCGTGGTCTGCTGGGCCGGGACGGCATCGAGGGCGCCCTGCTCATCCGGAGGACCCGCTCGGTGCACACCCTGGGGATGCGTTTCCCCATCGACGTGGCGTTCTGCGACCGGGCCCTGAGGGTGGTCGACACCGTCCGCATGGAGCCCCACCGGGTGGGCCGGCCCCGCATCCGGGCCTGCTGCGTGGTGGAGGCGGAGGCGGGCGCCTTCGACCGCTGGTCGCTGCGCCCCGGCGACCGCCTGGAGATCAAGGGCGACACGTGAGCGGCTCCGGCCCGGCGCTGGTCGTGGTCGGCACCCCGATCGGGAACCTGGGCGACCTGAGCCCCCGGGCGGTGGAGGCGCTGGCGGGCGCCGATGTCATCGCCTGCGAGGACACCCGCCGCACGCGGGCGCTCCTCACCGCGGCCCAGGTCACGGGCAAGCGGCTGGTGGCCGTCCACGAGCACAACGAGGCCGAGCAGGCCGAGGCCATCGTCGCCCTCCTCCACGACGGCCGCCGCGTCGTGCTGGTGACCGATGCCGGCATGCCCGCCATCTCCGACCCGGGTCGGCGGGTCGTCGACGCCGTCGCCACCGCCGGCCACCGCGTCGAGGTCGTGCCCGGCCCGTCGGCCCTGGTGGCGGCGGTGGCCGCCTCCGGCCTGCCGGCCGATCGCTTCGTGTTCGACGGCTTCCTCCCCCGGAAGGGCCCGGTCCGCCGCGCCCGCCTCGCCGCCATCGCAAGAGAGTCCCGCGCCGTCGTCCTCTACGAGGCGCCCCACCGGGTGGCCGCCACCGTCGACGACCTGCGCACCGCCTGCGGCCCCGACCGTGCCGTGGCTGTGGCCCGGGAGCTCACCAAGCTCCACGAGGAGGTGTGGCGCGGCACTCTCGACGGCGCCGCCGCCCACCTGGCCGCCAAGCCTCCGCGAGGCGAGTACGTCCTCGTGCTGGAGGGCGCGCCGGCGCCGGCCCCGGCCACCGACCAGGACATCGAGCAGGCGCTGGCCGCCCGCCTGCGGGCCGGTGACGACCGGCGCAGCGCGGTGACGGCGGTGGCCGGCGAGCTAGAGGTTGGCCGGCGGCGCGTCTACGAGCTGGCGGTTCGCCTGGGCCCCGCTTAGCTCGGCCGCGCACGAGACGCACACCTGCTTCTCGCGGTGGGCCCGCAGGCCGTCACCGTCGCCGCAGAACACGCAGCGCACCTCGATCTTGCGGAGCATGATGGACCCGCCGTCCACCCCGATCTCCAGTTCGTCCCCGGGCCGGATGCCGAACATCCGTCGCATCTCCACCGGTAGGACGATCCGTCCGAGATCGTCCACCTTTCGTGCCATCCCGGTCGAAATCATTCATCCTCCCCCCGTAGCCCCTCTATAGCCTACGCACGTGGGCCGCTTCTATGCGACGACGCCGATCTATTACGTCAACGACGTGCCGCACATCGGGCACGCCTACACGACGGTGAATGTCGACGCCCTGTGCCGGTGGCACCGCCTGGCCGGCGACGACGTGTTCTTCCTCACCGGCACCGACGAGCACGGGCTCAACGTCCAGCGACGGGCCGAGGCCAACGGCCTCACCCCCATCGAGCAGGCCGACCGGACCAGCCAGCGCTTTCGGGAGGCATGGGAGCTGCTCGACATCACCTACGACGACTTCATCCGCACCACCGAGCCCCGCCACCACCGATCGGTCCAGGCCTTCCTCCAGAAGGTGTACGACAACGGCGACATCGAGCTCGGCACCTACGAGGGCCCGTACTGCGTCTCCTGCGAGGCGTACTACAACGACAACGATCTGGTCGGCGGCAAGTGCCCGGTCCACCTCCGGCCCGTCGAGCTGTTCAAGGAGGAGAACTGGTTCTTCAAGCTGAGCCGCTACGAGCAGCGCCTCCTCGACTGGTACGAGGCCAACCCCGGCGCCGTCACCCCCGAGCCCAAACGAAATGAGGCCCTGGGCCTGATCCGCCAAGGGCTGCAGGACGTCTCCATCACCCGCAGCTCGCTGTCGTGGGGCGTGCCCGTGCCGTGGGCCCCTGACCACGTCTTCTACGTCTGGTACGACGCCCTCATCAACTACGCCACCGCCGTCGGCTACGCGGAGGACCAGGAGCGGTTCGAGTACTGGTGGCCGGCGGTCCACCACGTCATCGCCAAGGACATCCTCCGCTTCCACTGCGTGTACTGGCCGGCCATGTTGCTGGCCGCCGGCCTCGACCCCCCCGCCCACATCCACGTCCACGGGTACCTGCTGGTGGGGGGCGAGAAGATGTCCAAGACCAGGCTCAACGCCATCGCCCCCGCCGACCTCATCGACGACTTCGGCGTCGACGCCTTCCGCTACCACTTCCTGCGGGACACGCCGTTCGGTCC
>JBOGHQ010000439.1:0-2224 GCA_050744785.1 Acidimicrobiales bacterium
CCGCTGGGGCGGGCGGGGCGGCAGGAGGGGCCGCAGGGGCGGGCGGGGCGGCGGCGGCGGGAGGCCCGCCGTTGGTGCGGAGCTCGGTGCGGTAGTCGGCGAAGAACTCCTGCCAGCTCTCGCTCACCGACGCCGGGTTCTCCCGGTACCGCTCGTACATCTCGTCGACGAGCCAGTCGTTGGCCCCGAAGGAGCCGGCGGGGCGTTGGTCCTCAGGCATGGCCGCGTCAAGGCTACCGGTCCTTCTACCCGTCCCCGGGCAAGTGCCGCGCCCCCGCCGCCGCCGTTCTTGCCGCGGAAATCGACCACCAGCGGCCACATTCCGCTGCAAGAAGCAGGCGGGGGTACGGTCGGGACTCGTGACCGCGCAGTTCATCTTCACCATGCGCAACCTGCGCCGCTTCCACCCGCCCGACCGGGAGGTGCTGAAGGGCATCAACATCTCGATGTTCCCCGGCGCCAAGATCGGGGTCATCGGCTCCAACGGGTCGGGGAAGTCGTCGCTGCTGCGCATCATGGCCGGCGAGGACGACGGCTTCACCGGCGAGGCCCGCCTCACCCCCGGCTTCACCGTCGGCTACCTGCCCCAGGAGCCCCGGCTGGACCCGTCCAAGGACGTGCTGGGCAACGTCGGCGAGGGGGTGGCGGCCAGCCAGGACCTGCTGGAGCGCTACGACGCGGTGTGCCAGGCCATGGCCGAGCCGGACGCCGACTTCGACGCCCTGCTGGCCGAGCAGGCCGCCCTCCAGGACGCCATCGACGCGGCCGCCGCCTGGGACCTGGAGCGCACACTCGAGATCGCCATGGACGCCCTGCGCCTGCCCCCCGGCGACGCCGACGTCACCACCCTCTCGGGCGGGGAGCGGCGGCGGGTGGCGCTGTGCCGGCTGCTCCTCCAGCGCCCCGACCTGCTCCTCCTGGACGAGCCCACCAACCACCTCGACGCCGAGTCGGTGGCGTGGCTGGAGCGCTTCCTGCACGACTACCCCGGCACGGTGGTGGCCGTCACCCACGACCGCTACTTCCTCGACAACGTGGCGGGCTGGATCCTGGAGCTGGACCGAGGCGCCGGCATCCCGTGGGAGGGCAACTACTCGTCCTGGCTGGATCAGAAGCAGGCCCGCCTGGCCCAGGAGGACAGGGCCGACGCCCGCCGGCAGCTGACCCTGCAGCGGGAGCTCGAGTGGGTGCGGATGTCGCCCCGGGCCCGCCAGGCCAAGGGCAAGGCCCGCATCAATGCCTACGAGAGCCTGCTGGCCGAGTCCCAGGCCGGCGACGGCCGGGCCGAGAAGCTGGAGATCTCCATCCCACCCGGGCCCCGGCTGGGCGACGTGGTGGTGGAGGCCGACGGCGTGGCGAAGGGCTACGGCGACCGCCTGCTCATCGACGGCCTCACCTTCACCCTGCCGCCCGGCGGCATCGTGGGCGTCGTCGGCGCCAACGGGGCGGGCAAGACCACCTTGTTCCGCATGATCGTGGGCGAGGAGAAGCCCGACGGCGGCGAGCTCCGCGTCGGTCCCAGCGTCACGCTGGCCTACGTGGACCAGAGCCGGGAGGCGCTGGACGGCGACAAGACGGTGTACGAGGAGATCACCGGCGGCGTCGACCGGCTGGTGGTCGGCGGCCAGGAGCTGCACGGCCGGGCCTGGGTGGCCGGCTTCGGCTTCAAGGGCTCGGACCAGCAGAAGAAGGTGGGCCAGCTGTCCGGCGGCGAGCGCAACCGCCTCCACCTGGCCAAGGTGCTCACCGCCGGCGGCAACGTGCTCCTGCTGGACGAGCCCACCAACGACCTCGACGTGGATACCCTGCGGGCCCTGGAGGACGGGCTGCTGTCGTTCGCCGGCTGCGCGGTGGTCATCAGCCACGACCGCTGGTTCCTGGACCGCGTGGCCACCCACGTCCTGGCCTTCGAGGGTGACTCCGAGGTGCGCTGGTGCGAGGGGTCCTACAGCGAGTACGAGGCCGATCGGCGCAAGCGCCTGGGCGCCGACGCCGACCGACCCCACCGCATCCGGTACAAGCCGCTCCAGCGGACCTGAGGGCCGGGGCCTCGACGCCGGCCCGGCCTCGGGCCGCACGTCGGGCAGAAGAGAACGCCGGGGGTAGGTGCACGGCGGACGCACCCACACCCCGGCGCTGTACTCAACATTCACACCTAATCGGCCCCGCGTCAATCCTCGGATGCGGGCAATTTGGTCAGGAGGCCGCCTCCGGTCCCCTACGC
>JBOGHQ010000440.1:0-1683 GCA_050744785.1 Acidimicrobiales bacterium
GCCTCGGCCTCGAGGGCCTGGGCCGCCCGCAGGTGCAGCAGCCGGCGCCGGGGCCGGCTGACGGCTTCGTAGACGGCCTGGGTGGCCAGGGCGTGGCGGCAGGCGTAGCCGCGGTCGCCGGCATGCACGATGCCGGCCTCCACCGCCGCCCCCAGCCCGGCCCCGGCCACCTCGGGGCCCAGGCCGGCCACCGCCCCCAGCAGGGCCTCCGAGCCGGGCTCGGCCACCACCGCGGCCGCCTCCACCATGGCCTGGGCCTCGGGGGTCAGGCGCCCCACCCGCTCCAGCATGGAGTCCCGGATGGCGGCAGGCACCTCCACCTGCTCCAGGGCCCGGCGGGCCCACTGGCCCCGCCAGCGCACGATGTCGTGGCGGTCCACCAGCAGCCGCAGCACCTCCTCGACGGCCAGGGGGATGCCGGCCGTGCGCTCGTGCAGGTAGGCGGCGAACTCGTCGGAGACCTGGTCGGTGCCCAAGATGGCCCCCACCACGACCTTGAGCTCGGGGGCCCGGAGAGGGCCCAGGCTCAGGCGCAGCACCGAGGTGGCGGCCGGCAGGCGGGCGGCCAGGGCGCCCAGGGGCGAGGCCGAGGCGGGCCGCTCGGTGCGGGCGGTGAGCACCAGGGCCAGCTCGGGGGGGTGCTGGGCGGCCAGGAAGGCCAGGAACTGCGGCGTGGCGTCGTCGCACCAGTGCAGGTCCTCCAGCACCACCACCCCCGGGCCCATGGCCCCCAGCACCTCCACCAGGGCCCGCCACAGGCGGTGGCGCTCCATGTCGGGGTCGCCCAGGGCCTCGGGGGCCGGCGGCAGGAGGTGGGCCAACTCGGGGAACACCGGGCGCAGGGCGCCGGCCAAGGGGCTGAGGGGCATGGCTCCCAGCTCGGCTCCCAGGCCCCGGATGGCCTCCACCACCGGGCCCAGGGGGAACGGGTCGTGCAGGGCCGGGCAGTGCCCGACCAGCACCCGCCGGCCGACCCGCCCCAACCGGGCCGACAGCTCCTCCACCAGACGGGTCTTGCCCACCCCGGTCTCGCCCTCCACCACCACCACCGCCGGGGAGCGGTCCACCGCCGCTCCGAGCAGCTCCAGCTCGGTGTCGCGTGCGGCCAGGACCGGCGAGGAGACCCGGCTGAGGCCGGCACCCCCGGCCAGGGCGCCTGAGGAGGGACCTGAGGGAGGCACGGCGGGCTCAACGGTACCGGGCCGGGCCGAACGATCCGGCGGCCGTTCCACTTGGACGGCGGGGGCGGTCGAGGTAGAGAGTCGGCATGAGATTCCGCGTGGGATTCGTGATCGGCTTTGGCACCGGCTACTACCTCGGCTCCATGGCCGGTCGGGAGCGGTTCGAGCAGATCAACAGCGCCGTCCGCAAGGTCAAGCGGTCCGGGGCCTACGAGACCGCCACCGAGAAGGCCCGCGGGGCCGTGGAGCTGGGCGTCGACAAGGCGTCGCACCTGGTCGACTCGGTGCGCGGCAACGGGAACGGCGACGACTCGGCCGGCACCGACCCCTACCTGCAGCCCGGCACGCCCTACCCGTCGGCGGCCGCCGGCCCCTACTCCTCGTCCAGGTAGTCCCGCAGGCGCTGGCTGCGGATGGGGTGGCGCAGTTTGGCCAGCACCTTGGACTCGATCTGGCGGATCCGCTCCCGGGTCACGCCGAACTCCTTGCCGACCTCCTCCAG
>JBOGHQ010000441.1:0-2810 GCA_050744785.1 Acidimicrobiales bacterium
GCGCAGGCGGGGCCGGGGGCGGGGGCGGAGCGGGTGGCGGGGGCGGGGGCGGGGCGGCGGTGCGGTCGATCTCGAAGATGCGGCTGTCGGGCGCCCGCAGGTAGAGGACCGGCGTGCCCCACTCCACCGTGCCGGCCACGGCGAGGGCCACCGACTTGCGGGCCTCACCCAGCGCCTCGTCCACGGGCAGGCCGGCGGCCAAGGCGCCGTAGAAGGAGCGGGACAGCTCCACCGCGGCGGTGTCGGTGATCTCGTACTGCATGGCCACCACCGCCGGCGTCCCCCGGCGGACCAGCACCGCCGCCGTGCTGGAGAAGACGTCGAGCCGGTCGGCCCGAGCCCCCTCGCAGGCGTTGAGGACGGCCAGCCGGAGGTGGTGATGGTCGCCCAGGAGCCGGCCCAGGTCGGTGGCGCACAGCCGGTGGGTGCCGCCCGCCTCGTTGGCCAGGGCGATGATGCCCTCGCCGAGGTTGGCGTCGAAGCCGCCGTGGCCAACGAAGTGGAAGGCGTGCCACGGTCCGTGCCGCAGAGCCGCCTGCAGGTCGCGCCACGTCTGGCCCTCCACCCAGTGCAGCTCGAAGCGGCCGGCCAGCCGGCCCAGGGCCGCTTCCATCCGGCTCCGCTCCTGGGCCACGTCCAGGGCGGCCAGGTCGTTGGGGCTGGCCGCCATGGCCAGCAGCCGCAGCGGCGGCGCCACGGTGAGGGGCTCCTGGGGGTCGGCCAGCTCCACGTAGCGCACGATGGGCGTGGTGGTGGAGAGGCACAGGTACTCGGCCCGGCGGGGGTCGTAGAGGAACTCCCAGGGCAGGGCGGCCATGTCGGCGGAGTCGAACCGCAGCTGGATGCGAAGGTTGGCTGACTGGCGAGCGGCCTCCTGGCGGCTGCGGTCGAACATGGAGCGGATGTCGTCGGCGAAGAGGGCCTCGAACAGCTCGGCGCCGAACGACTGCACGGCCTGCTCGTGCTGGGGGACGAGGCGGCGCCGGCCCGGGCCGGCCGACAGCAGGGCCAGCTGCAGGCCTTGCAGGCGGTTCTCGAGGGCGAGGGAGTCGTACGGGAAGGTCATCTGGCCCCGGCCCTCGCCGGCCGGCGAGCCCAGCACGGACACGGGCACGGTGCGTCCCTCGGGAACGCCGATCTTCAACTCGAAGTCGAGGGTTCTCACGGCCTCGCCCCCCTCCGTCAACCACATTCTGCCTTGTGGGAGTATGGCGGAACTGCCGAGATACCAGGAACTATCGAGGGGGGCCATGGCCAAGCGAGCATTCTGTGTAGGGATCAACCGTTACCCGCAGCCCGGGATGGACCTGCAAGGGTGCGTCAACGACGCCCACAACTGGTCATCCCTGCTCCGGGACCACTACGACTTCGCCAAGGACGACGTCTCGCTCCTCCTGGACGAGGACGCCACCCACGCCAACATCGTGGCCGGCATCAAGGACCTGCTGGGCGGGGGCCGCCGTGGCGACGTCCTGGTGTTCACCAACTCCTCCCACGGCACCTACCTGGCCGACACCTCCGGGGACGAGCCGGTCTACGACGAGGCCATGTGCCCCTACGACACCGCCGACAACCCGCTGGTGGACGACCAGCTGCGCGAGCTGTTCGCCAACGTCCCGGCCGGGGCCCACCTGGCCGTGATCTCGGACTCGTGCCACTCCGGCACCGTCACCCGGGCCCTGCCCGTCCCCACGCCCGACCAGCGGCGGGTGCGGTTCATGAACCCCAGGGCCATCGGCCGGCCCGAGATCCCCGACGTGCGCCGGGTGGCGCAGCCCCGTAAGGCCGTCGCCGCCGAGGCCCACCCCGAGGCCGACATGCTCGAGGTGCTCATGAGCGGCTGCCTGGCCAAGCAGTACAGCTACGACGCCGTGATCGCCGACCAGCCCACCGGGGCGTTCAGCCACTTCGCCATCGCCGCCATCCGGGCCGCCGACTACAAGATCACCTACGAGGAGCTGCACCAGCAGGTGGTGCCGGCCCTGGCCGAGAGCAACTACGACCAGGAGCCCCAGCTGGAGGGGGCCCCGGAGCACAAAGCCCGCCAGATCTTCGTCTGACCGCGCCGTGCCGGGGGTGGGGGTGCACCGGGCAGCGGGTGGACGCCGGATGGGGCGCGCCGCCGCTCTGGTGGTGGGCGGGCTGGCGGCGGGCGGCTGGGCCGTACTGGCACCGGTCGGCGCCCACGCCCAGGCCGAGGCGCAAGGGTGCGTCGTGCGCCTCAACGGGGCACCGGTGTCGGACTACGCCCGGCGGGCCGATCCGCTCGTGCTCGACGTGGACGACGCCGTGGTCGTCCAGGGCGCGTCGCGGGCGCCGTCGTCGTTCGTCCGCTTCTCGATCCGCTTCCCCGTCCTCTCCACCGTGGCCCACACCGTGCGCTTCGACCGGCCCCGCCAGCTGTGGCAGGTGGCCATCGACGCCGACGAACTGAGCCGGTTCGGCGTCGGGCTGTACGAGGTGCGGGTCAGCACGGGGGCGTGCGCCTTCAACCTCTGGGTCGAGCTGCGGGGCCGCTCGCCGCTCACCACCCCGACGGGCGTGGCCGGCGTGGCCGCCATCCTGGGCGGGGTCGCGCTCCTCGCCCTGTCGCTGCGGGCCGCGGCCCGAGGGCGGCCACGGCCGGTGCGGGCCTTCGCCGGCGGCGCCGCGGCCGGCGTGGGGGCACTGGCGCTCACCCAGCAGTTCGGCGCCATCCCGATCAGCCCCGGATGGCTGTCGACGTGGCTGGTGATCCCGGGGGCGGTGGGCGCCACGCTCCACTTCGGCGTGGCCGGGCTGTCCCGGCCGGCGCCAACGGCGCCCGTGGG
>JBOGHQ010000442.1:0-2521 GCA_050744785.1 Acidimicrobiales bacterium
GGTGGTGTCGCACGACCGGGGCCAGCTCGAGCGGCTCAGCGACTCGGTGGTGACCCTCCCGGGCGGTGGGGACGTGCCGGTCGACGGGGAGGGCCTCAGCCCGGCTCCAGCGCCGTGATGCGGGCCCCGAAGTCCTGGCGGGGCCGGGACGGCACGGCCCGGCGCAGGTCGGACAGCGCCTGGCGGTAGGTGTCCAGGATGTCGTCGGAACGCTTCTGGTAGTTCGCCTCGGCGTCGCCGGCGACGCGGCGCAGATAGGCCAGCCACAGGCCGGCGTGGTGGACGTAGCGGTCCCGGGCCCGGTACAGGTCGCGGTGCCAGGGGAGGAATCGGATCTCGTCGACCCGCTCCACCTTGTCGGCCACGTCCCTGGCCGACGCCTCCGCCGCAGCCGCCAGCCGGGCCCACACCTCCGCCGGCAGGGGGCCGGGGGCCTCGTAGTCGGCGAAGATGGTCTGGGTGGCCGGCCCCCAGCGGTTCACGGTCTGTTCGGCCGTTTCGATCCGGGTCAGCAGGCGGTCCAGCTCCCGGTTCTGGGCGTACCAGTCGCCGAGGACGCCGCCGCCGCCCAGCAGCAGCACGAAGCCGGCGACGATCAGCAACCGGCGGCCGCCCACGGTTCTCAGCCGTTGCCGAAGTGGGCCGCCGCGCCCCGGGCGACCACCGTGCCGTCGGCGGCGAGGATCCAGTAGCCGTCGCCCTTCCCGGTGCGGGCCAGGGCGACGGCGGGGGACGAGGTGGCCCGGTCGACGGCCGCCCCGAGGAAGGGCGCGTCGCCGAAGGCGAACACGCCGCCGTCGGCGGCCACCAGCCAGTAGCCCCCGCCGCTGGGCGTCGAGGCCATGCCCATGATGGGCTCGGCCAGCCGGATGGCGCCGGTGCTCCCCCGGAAGGCGGCGCTGCCGAAGGCGAAGAGCCCGCCGTCGGCGGCCACCAGCCAGTACCCCTTGCCGTCGGGGGACGGCGCCATGCCCACCACCGGCGAGTTGAGGCGCATGGCGCCCGTGCTGCCGTAGAAGGTGGCGGAGCCGAAGCTGAAGACCCCTCCGTCGCCGGCCACCAGCCAGTAGCCCCTGCCGTCCGGCGTGGGGGCCATGCCCACCACCGGCGAGTTCAGGCGGAGATTGCCGGTGCTGCCGAAGAAGGCGGCGTTGCCGAAGTTGAAGATGCCGCCGTCGCCGCCGAGCAACCAGTAGCCGCCGCGGTCGGGCGTGGCGGCGGCGCCCACCATGACCCAGCTGATGGGGACGTGCTCGGCCGAGCCGAACGACCGGGCCGTGCCCCGCGCCCGCACCGCGCCGAGCCCGGTGACCGCGGCGTAGCCCCGGTCGTCAGCGGCGGCCAGCAGGGCCACGGTGTCGGCCCGCAGCGGGTCGGCCGCCAGGGTGCCGCCGTCACCCACCCACTCCCAGTGCCACGGCTCGGGGCAGGCGCTGCCGCCCGGCTCGGCCCAGCCGGGGTGGTTCCAGCCCAGGGCGGCCGCCCGCGCCTTGAGGAAGCGGTAGCCCGGCGAGGTGAAGGTCAGCGTGCGGCCCGGCTCGCCGGCGTCGACGGCCTTGCCCCACCCGTGCATCGACGTGCCACGGGGCCGGCCGTCGGGAGAGGTCTGGGGTGCCGCCGCGCAGGCGCTGTTGCCGGCCGCCGTCCACGACGCCGATACCGCCACCTGGCCGCTGATGGGGCGGTAGCAGTCCCGGGCGCTGAGCCGCACGTTGGACGCGGTGGCCAGCCGGTAGAGCAGGGCCAGGCTGGGCCCGGCCTCGCGAGCCACGCGGCAGCCGGCCAGCACGGTGACCAGCCGATCGGCCGGCACGTAGCCGTTCTCCACCCCGGCCAGCGGCGTGGGCCGGTTCGACGGCTGGATGGGCGAGATCGCCGCACCGGCCGGGATGGCCGACCCTGTGAGTGCGCCGGTCAGGCCCAGGGCGACGGTGAGAAGGGCGGGCGCGGCGCGGCGCCGGAGGCGTCGGGGGGAACGGGGCACCCTCCCGATTGAAGCACCTCCGGCGGGACCGGCCGCGCACCGGCGCCGGCGCGTGCGGTCAGGACCCCCCGCCCATGGCCTCGGCGGCGCGCCGGGCCATCTCCTCGGGCGGCACGTCCTCCACGTGGGTGGCGATGGACCACCGGTGCCCGAACGGATCGTCGAAGATCCCCATCCGGTCGCCGTAGAACTGGGTCTCGACGGGCCGCACGGTGGTGGCGCCGGCCTTCACGGCGGCGCCGAACACCTCGTCTACGTTCTCGGTGTACACGCTGATCGTGACCGGCGTCCCGCCGATCGACGCGGGGCTCCGGCCGCCGAACTCCGGGAACACATCGGACAGCATGATCACCGAGTCGCCCAGCTGCAGCTCGGCGTGCCCGACCTTGCCTCCCGGCGCCGGCATCCGGACCCGCTCCTTGGCACCCAGCACGGCGGAGTAGAACTCGATGGCGGCGGCAGCGTCGTCGACGGTCAGGTACGGCGTGACCTGCGGGTACCCGTCCGGAATTGGCTTGGCCATGGTGGACCTCCCTC
>JBOGHQ010000443.1:0-24652 GCA_050744785.1 Acidimicrobiales bacterium
CTGGCGCCCGGCTATGACACTGATCTCCTGGCGGTCGGCGGCGACCCAATGGCCGACATGACCGTCCTATTGCGACCGCGGGCAGTCCTGCGCGGTGGGAAACTCGTGCCCCGCGACTGAACGCCACCCTGCCACTACACCTCAGCGTGGACGATGCGGCCCAGGTGCTCGGCCGCCCTGCGATCGGCCGACCGCCCGGCCCTTCGCATAGTGCTTCGTGAGTACCTGGGGGCCGTGGCCTTGCCACCGGTGACGGTGAGTCGCCGGCCGGCCACCTCGATGTCGAGGTCATCCTTCCTGACGCCAGGCAGCTCGATCTCGACGTTGAAGGCGTCGGCGGTCTCTTCGACGTCGGTCAACGGGGTGAAGCTCCCCCCAAGCAGGCTCGGCAGCTGGCGCCACGACTCGAGGTAGTCGGAGAGCTGGCGGTTGAGCCGGTCCAACTCGGTGAAAGGGTCGGAGCGGGAAACCTGGGTGCCCGGCACGTCGGGTACAAGGACGGGCGCAGCCGGCGAAGGGTGGAGGAAGAGGGCCCGCTCCAGTCGAACATGCTGTTGACGACACTCCATGGCCAATCCCGGCGAGGAGTGGGTGATCGCCACCTACGCCTCGCCCGGCACGGCCCGCACAGTTGCCAGCGCGCTACGTCATGGCGTACGTCCCGTACCAATCGGGGACCACCGTCGACCAATGGACGTTCAAGTCGGGCGCCCTTGAGGACGGCACTGGCTTCGGCGTCTGGGCAACCTTCACCGACGAGGCTGCCAGCGCATAGCCCGTGGGCTGCTCATGCTCACCCATCGCGATCCTGCCTCACCGTCACATGGTTGGCTACGTAGAGATAGTAGATGCTCCTGGCCGTTAGGTGGTGACTGACACCTTTTCTTGGCTCGGATGGTCTGTCAGAATTGCACGAGGATTCGGATTCGGGCGGAGGGACTAAGTAGTGGACGGCGATCTGTGTGTGAGGGCCCAGTCCGAGATTTTCGTGTTGCGGGACGAGATCATGGCGCTCACGCGGCGCCTTGACAACCCTCGAGCCGCTGGAGAAGGAGGTGAGCCGGATCGGGTGTCACCTCGATCACCTCACCGGACACTAGCGCAAGGTCGTTCCGGCGCATTTCGAGGTATTCATCCGATTGGATGACCTCCAAGCGGAGGACGGTGCGCGCAGAAAAGGTCCGGCCGGAGGGATGTCGCTTTTGGCCACCATGCGGACGATCGCGTCGTCCGGTGCAACAGGATGACCTTCGAAGAGCCGCTCGGCGTCAGCACGTTGGCACGGCGGAAGCCCCGTACGGCGCGACTCGTTCGGCTCCGAGTCCGTCGCGCCGACCTCCCTGGGCAGCAGCGCGCCTGCGGCTAGGGACGAGCTGGTCGGCTTCAGCGCCAGTGCGAGCCGACGGCGGCTCAGCGCGCACGTCGTCTGATGTTCCAGACCGAATCCCGACCGATGTCCCGGCGTCTCGGATTCTTAAAGACAGGCCGACGATGGGGCCGAGCATCGATTGGTGGAGGGGACGCACGCTGACGGCCACATCATTGAGCACCGCCGTACCCCCCTCGCCTAATCGGCGTACGACCGTAGCGAGCAGATGACGAAGAACTCGACGAGCGATGGCGCGCAGGACCAGACGGTGACCGGAGCACCGCCAGATCTGTGGTCGCCGCTCGCGGGTGACAACCTGGCCGGTGCCACGGTTCTCGTGGTCGACGATGACCGGGTGAACGTCATGGTCCTCGAGCGCGTGCTGAAGCGCGCCGGGGTGGGGACCGTCCACGGCGTGACCGATCCTTTCCGGGCCGTGAGCGCCTGCCTGGAACTCCAGCCGGATTTGGTGATGCTCGACCTGCACATGCCGGGGTCCGACGGGCTCGATGTGCTCGAACAGCTGCAAGAAGCGCTCCCCGCCGATGAGTTCCTTCCCGTGATCGTGCTCACCGGGGACGTGCGCTCCGAGGCGAGGGACGACGCGCTGGCTGCAGGCGCCAAGGACTTCGTCACCAAACCGTTCAACCACACCGAAGTGGTCCTGCGGGTCCAGAACCTGATCGAGACCCGCGTCCTGTACAACCGTGTGCGCCGGCACAACGCCGAACTCCGCACCGAACTGGATGAGCGCACTGAGCGTGAGCGCGAGGAGCGGGCCGAGCACGCGGCCCGCCGGCGCCGGGTCGAAGGCGCTCTCGCCGGTGGTGTGCTCCGCATGGTGTTCCAGCCCATCACCGACCTCGCCTCCAACGTGGTGGTCGGCGTGGAGGCCCTCGCCCGGTTCGCCTGTAGGCCGGAGCGGCCCCCGGACGAGTGGTTCGCGGAGGCGGCCGAGGTCGGCCTCGGAACCGAGTTGGAGCTGGCCGCGGTGCGAGCGGCGTTGGCGGCGGTGGACCGGTTCTCTGCAGCGACCTTCGTGTCCGTGAACATCTCGCCGTCGACCGCCCTGGCACCCGAGCTGGGCGACCTGGTCGCCCGCGGGCCGGCGGCGCGCATCGTGTTCGAGCTGACCGAGCACCACCGGATCGACTCCTACGACTCCGTGCTGGGGGCGATCGACGGCCTGCGACGCCATGGGGTGCGGATGGCGGTGGACGACGCCGGTGCCGGCTACGCCGGTCTCCATCACATCATCCGGCTCCGCCCCGAGATCCTCAAGCTCGACATGGCCCTTACGCGTGGGATCGACGCCGACCCGGCCCGGCGGGCGCTCGCCACCGCCTTGGTTCATTTCGCCGCCGAGATCGACTCCATGATCGTCGCCGAGGGCGTGGAGACGACCGATGAGCTCGACACCCTCACGGCGCTCGGAGTGCAGTGGGCCCAGGGGTACCTGCTCGGACGACCGACGCCGCCCGCCGACCGCCCTGGGACCCATTGACTCCGCCCCGGTCACGACCGAGCCAGCGAGGAGCGCGAGCGGTGACGTTGTCTGCGCGGCGGGGCAATTGCTCTGGTGACTCTCCCTGAGATGGAAGAGGCAGATCTCCCGTATGATCGCCTCAATCTCGCCGGATTCGACAGGCGAAGAGCGACTCGCTGGCGTCGGATTTCCCAACAGCCGAACGCAAGGGCACGGCGTCGGGACCGGCCGGAGGAGACATGCAGATCAGGACCGACCCTGGAACGTCTGAACGACACGGCGACGGTCTGGCGGTGCTGCTCGTCGACGTCGATCGTGTGCGCTGCGGGATCCCGGCGGCGGACGTGGCCGAGCTGCACCCGGTGGTGGCGACAGTCGCGCTTCCCGGTGCGCCGGCGGTCATCGACGGCGCCGTCGACGTGCGGGGCTCGGTGCTCGCCGTGCTCGACCTGCGGGGCCGGCTCGGCCTTACCCGCCGCCGACCGCTCCTCAGCGACCATCTGGTCATCTGTCGGGTCGGGGAGCGGTCCGTCGCCCTGCGCGTCGACCGCGCTCTGGAGCTCGTGTCGGTGCACCGTCGTTACATCGACGAGGCCGACCACCTCGCCGGCGGCGGCCACCTGAGCGGCGTGGCCAGGCTGTCCGACGGGCTGGTCCTGATCCAGGATCTCGCTACGTTCCTCTCGGACGAAGAGGCCGCTTCCCTGGATGGCGCCCTGGACGATCTGCGACCCGTACAGGACAGCGGCCGGTGAGTCGGCGTGCCACCGAGGCCCAGCGTGTGGCCAGATTCGTGGCCGAGCGAGCCGGGGTTGCCGCCTCCGGGCCCCGGTACGCCGAGTTGGTGGCGCTGGTCATGCGCACCATGGCCGAGGTGGGCGCCACCGGCGCCGAGGAGTTCCAGCGGTCGCTCGAGCGCGACCCCGACCTGTTCGACCAGCTCGTGGTCTCGCTGACCGTCGGCGAGAGCTACTTCTTCCGGGAACCAGCCCAGATCGAGCTGCTGCGCCGGCGAGCGCTCCCCGAGCGAGCCGAAGTCCGTGGTCCGGCGGGGACCCTGCGGTTGTGGAGTGCGGGCTGCGCTACCGGGCAGGAGGCGTACACGCTGGCCATGCTGCTGACAGAGCAGGGTCTGGCGTCCCGGTCCCGGGTGTTGGCCACCGATCTGTCACGCCAGGCGCTCGAGCGGGCTCGGCGCGGCGTCTACAGCAAGTGGTCGCTTCGGGCCCTGGATGACCGCCGCCGGCACACCCATTTCCGGGAGGTGCCGGGAGGGTTCGCGGTCGACCCCGGGCTGGCCCGTTCCATCACCTTCCGCCACCACAATCTCCTCGACACCGCCGCGGGGCGACCGGTCCGGGACATGGACGTGGTGTTGTGCCGCAACGTCCTGGTCTACCTGACCCCGGCGGCCGTGGAGTCGGTCGGCCGCGTGCTGGCGGAGGCGCTCGCCCCGGGCGGCTGGCTGCTGACCGCCTCCACCGATCCCCGCCTCGAGGGCGTGGAAGGCCTCCACACCGTGGTCACGCCCGAGGGAATGGCCTACCGCCGCGTGGCCGCCGGGCCCGCCGCCGCGGAGCGGCGCCGCCAAGCGGCGTTTCGACTACCTCCACCGCAGGCGTCACAGCGCCGACCCGACGTCTCCGAGCCGCGCCGGCAGCCTTCCCCCACCGCCGTTCCCGGTCTTCGTGCTGACACGCCCCCCGGATCGAGCACGTCCGCCGGCACGGCCGAAAGCCGGCTGGCTTCCAGCCGCCACGCCTTGGCGCAGGGCGACTACGAAGGGGCGGCCGCCGCAGCCGCCGAGCTGGTCGCCGGCGGCGGCGGCGCCGAGGCCGACGTCATCCTGATACGAGCCCTCGGGAGCGCAGGGCGCCTCGGACCGGCCGTCGATGCGGCCGCTGCCGCTGTCGCCCGGTTTCCGGTCCACGTGGAGCTGCGACTGCTGCAGGCCATCGTGTTGCTCGAATCCGCCAACGCCCTCCCGGCCGCGGCGGCGGCCCGAGCGGCGGCCTACCTCGACCCGGAGCTGGCCATGGCCCACCTCACGCTGGCCCGAGCCGAGGACGCCTTGGGCGACAAGGTGGCCGCTCGCCGCAGCTACCGCAACGCTCTCGCCGTCCTCGAGGCGATGCCGGCCGACCACCCGGTCCCTCTGGCCGACGGCGTGACGGCCGGCCGCCTCGCCCGCCTGGCCCGCGCCGGGAAGTCCGGCCCCCGTCGGGTGTCGTCGCCGGCGGGCGCATGAGCACCGGTCCGGGACGACCGTCGGCAGGCGGCACTACCATCGCCGCTCCCGAGCCGGACCGGTCCGTCGACGACACGCAGGCCATCCTGGACGAGCGGGCTCGCGCCCTGGCCCGTCCCGCCCGGTCGGAACAGATCGGTGAGCTCGTCGCTGTCGTGGCGTTCGTCATCGGAGGCGTGCGGCACGCCTTCGAGGCGCGGTTCGTTCGTGAGGTGCTGCTGGGTCCCGACGTGTCGACGGTGCCTTCGGCTCCGCCGGCCGTGATCGGCGTCACCAACGTCCGGGGCGAGATCCTCGCCGTCGCCGACATCAGCGCCCTGCTCGGCGTGGCCGCGCCTCCCGCACGAGGACCGGTCGTCGTCCTGGACGGGCCGGCCCCGTCCCTCGGCGTCCTGGTGGACCAGGTCCACGACTTCGTCAACCTGCCGGCCGAGTCCATCTCGCCGCTCCCTGGCAACGGGGGGCCCGGCGAGCGGGCCGGGGCCAGCCTGGTGCTGGGTGCCTCGTCCGATGCGGTGATCCTGTCCGCCGACGCCGTGTTGCGCGACCCGCGCCTGTCCGCCGCCGATCCCAGGAGTGACCGATGAGACCTGCATCGTTGCGACCCGCCGCCAACATGACGATTGGTCGCCAGGTGCTCGTGGGGTACCTCGCCACGCTCGTGCTGACCCTCGTGCTCGTCCTGGTCGCTACCGCCGCCCTCAACCGGGTATCGGACGCCAAGGACACCGTGATCGAGCGTGACGCCGCCTTGGTTACCGGCGCCTACCGCCTCGACGCCAACGTGTCAGAGCGGTCGGCGGTCAACCGCGCGTACTTCCTCACCCGCAACGAGCGCGAGCTCGTCTCCTTACGGGAATTGGAGGAAGCGTACGACGTCGTGTTCGCCGAGTTGCTGGGGGCCGTGCACACCGAGGCGGGGCGAGGGCTGCTCGATCACGTCGGCGAGGCCGAGTCGGCCTGGAGGACAGCGGTGAACGAGGTGGCCGGCGCGGCACGGGCCGGCGCCTCCGCCGACGAGGTGAGCCGGCTGGCCGAGGCTGGGCCGTTCCAACGGCGGGCGGAGCTGCGCTCCGCCGTGCGGCGGTTCATCGAGCGCCAGGAGCGCTTGATAGCGGACGCCGTGGACCGGGCCGACCAGCGCGCCGAGCGCTCCTTGCAGGTGGTGTGGGGCCTGGCTGCTGCGGCGCTGGTGGTCGCCCTGGCCCTGGCCACGCTCATCACCCGCCGGGTGTCGAGGACTCTGTCGGGCCTGTCGCGAACGGTGGACCGGGCGGCCCGCGACCTCGTGGCCGGCACCACCCAGCAAGTAACCGGGTTCACGCAGCAGGCGGCGGCGGCCCAGGAGACGGTGGCCACCGTGGAGGAACTGGTGCAGACGGCCCAGCAGTCGGCGCAGCGGGCCCGCACCGTGGCCGACCGCGCCCTGCATTCGGCCGAGGTGGCCCAGGAGGGGATCCGGGCGGTGGAGGGCTCGGCCCAGGGCATGGACGCCATCAGGGCCCAGGTGGACTCCATTGCCCAGGGCGTGGTGACGCTGGCCGAGCGGGCCCAAGCCGTGTCGCACATCGTCGACACGGTGAATGAGATCGCCGAGCAGACCCACCTGCTCTCTTTGAACGCCGCCATCGAAGCGGCCAGGGCGGGAGAGCACGGTCGGGGCTTCGGTGTAGTGGCCAGTGAGGTGAAGGGCCTTGCTGACCAGTCCCGTCGGGCCACCGCCCAGGTCAACGAGATCCTCAGGGAGATTCAGGGCGGCACCAACAGCGCGGTGATGCTCACCGAGGCGGGGACCAAGAGCGTGAGCGAGGGCATGCGCCTCGTCACCCAGACGGGCCAGACCATCACCGAGCTCTCCGAGACGGTGGCGGAGGCCACCTTGGCGGCCGAGCAAATCGCCGCCTCCTCCAACCAGCAGGCGGCCGCCACCTCCCAGATCAGCCAGGCCATGAAGGAGATCGACACGGTGATGGAGCAGAACCTGGCCGCCGCCCGCCAGGCCGAGCAGACGGCGCGCGAGCTCGATGCGGTCGCCACCCAGCTCAAATTGCTCGTGGGGGCCGGTGAGTGAGCATCGACCGGGACGGGCTGCGCGCCCGTCTTCGTTCGCTGTTCCTCGACGAGCTCGACGAGCACGTGCTGGTCCTCAATCGGGGGCTGGTGGCGCTGGAGCAGGGAGTGACCGACACCCGCGCCGCCGAGTTGGTCAACGAGCTGTTCCGCTCCGCCCACAGCCTCAAGGGCGCGGCCCAGGCGGCGGCGATCGAGCCGGTGGCAGCGATCTGCCACGGCCTTGAGAGCGCGCTGGCCGACGTGCGCGACCGGCGCCCGGAGGCGGAGATCGCGGCCCTCCAGCCGCTGTTCCAGGCAGTCGACGCGCTGGCCAACGCCGGTCGCCGGATGCGGGAGGACGGCGACATCTCCCAGCTGCCGGTGGCCGGGATCATGCGAGCGCTGTCCACCGCTGGCGGCAGCGGCGGGGGTGAGCAAGGGGTGGTAGGGGCGGCTGCGGTGCCCGCCCGTGCCCAGCCCCCGGCCGCCGATCCCGAGCCGGTCCCGGCTGAGGTCGTGGCCGCCCCCGCCCTACAGGCCACGACACAAGCAGGGGCACGGGTGCCGGCGGCGCGCCTCGAGGCCCTGTTGAGCGGGGCCGGCGAGATCCTGCTCGCCTGCGAGGGCGTGCACGCCGCCGTGGTGGGATCACCGGCTCCCGAGATCGCCTCGGCCGCCCGGGTCCTAACGAGCGCGCAGCGTGCCCTCACCGACGCCGTGCGCCAGGCCGGCGTGGTCCCGTTCGGCGAGGCGTGTGCCGGGCTGGACCGTGTGGTCAGGGACCTGGCCCGGTCGATAGGCAAGCAGGTCCGCCTGGCGATGGTGGGCGCCGACGTGGAGCTCGACCGCCCCATCGTCGAGTCCCTGCGCGACCCGCTGCTGCACCTGGTGCGCAACGCCGTCGACCACGGGATCGAGCCGCCCCAGGCACGAGCCTCGGCAGGCAAGGACCCGATCGGGTCGCTGACCGTGGCGGCGTCCGTCGAAGGCGACCGGGTAGCCGTATCGGTGTCGGACGACGGCAGCGGGGTCGATGCCGACGCCGTGCGGGCCGCAGCCGCCCGGCGGGGCATGGGCGCCCCCGTCGGACCGGAGCCCGACGTGCTCGGCGACCTGGTGTTCACCCCGGGCGTGTCCACCGCGCCCCTCCTCACCGAGGTCTCGGGCCGCGGCGTGGGGCTCGACGCCGTCCGGGCGGCGGTGGAGGCGCTCGGCGGCTCGGCGGCCCTGGAGTCGACTCCGGGCGCAGGCACGCGGGTGACGATGCTGGTCCCGGTCACCCGGTCGGTGATCCGGGTCCTTCTGGTCACGGCCAGCGCAGCGATCTTCGCCCTGCCGACATCTGTCGTCGGACGCATCGTCCGGGCCAGGGCGCAGGACCTGCGCTCCACCGCGGGGCGCACCATGCTGTGCGTGGACGGTCACCTGCTGCCCGCGGCCTGGCTGACCGACGCGGTGACAACCGGTGAACGACCGGAGCGGACCACCCTTGTCTACGGCGTGGTCGTCGATGCCGCCGGGGGCCAGGCCGTCCTCGTCGTGGACGGGGTCGTGGCCGAGCAGGAGGCCGTGATCAAGCCGCCGCCGGCCCGGCTGGCCGGACTGGCCGGCGTCCTGGGGGCCACCATCCTGCCGGGCGGGCAAGTCGTGGTGGTGGTGAACCCGGCCACCATCGTGCGCCTGGCGCTGGAGCGGGCGCGGCCCCCCGTCGTCGAGGCCACAGAGGCGCCCGCCCGGCCCCGCCGCATCCTCCTGGTCGACGACACCCTCACCACCAGGACCCTCGAGCGCAGCATTCTCGAGACCGCCGGCTACGAGGTGGTGGCGGCGGTCGACGGGCTGCATGCCCTGGAGCTGCTACAGGCGCAGGACGACCTGGGCGTTCACGCCGTGGTGAGCGACGTCAACATGCCGCGCATGGACGGTCTCAGCCTGTGCGAGGCGCTGCGGTCGTCGGACCGCTTCGCGAGGTTGCCGGTGGTGCTGGTGACCTCCCTGGCCAGTGAAGAGGACCGGCGTCGCGGCGTCGAGGCCGGGGCCGACGCCTACATCGCAAAGTCGGAGTTCGACCAGTCGACGCTCCTCGACACCCTGGTCCGGTTGCTGTGAGCGGCGCCGGTCCCGTGCGCGTGCTGGTCGCCGAGGACTCGTCCACCGCCCGGGAGCTGCTGGTGTCGCTGTTCCGCGAGGATCCGGGTACCGAGGTGGCCGGAGAGGCCGTGAACGGTGTCCAGGCGGTCGAGCTCACCAAGCAGCTCCGGCCCGACCTGGTGGTGATGGACATCCAGATGCCGGAGATGGACGGCCTCGAGGCGACCAAGCGCATCATGATCGAGGCGCCGACACCGGTCATCATCGTCACCGCCGCCCACGATCCGCGAGATGTCGAGATGAGCCTGCGCGCCGTACGGCTCGGGGCCCTCACCCTGCTGCCCAAGCCCACCGGCCCGAGCGCTCCGTCCTTCGACGCCGAGGCCCGCCGGCTCGTCACTCTCGCCAAGGCGCTCTCGCAGGTCGCGGTGGTGCGGCGGAGGTGGCCCACGGTCGACGGCGTCGGCCCGGCAGACAGGGCCGGGGAACTCGTCTCCGGCCCCGTGCCGGAACTGGGTGGTCCCGTGCAGGTGGTGGCGGTCGCCGCTTCCACGGGCGGACCGGCCGCCCTGTACCGGCTGCTCGACCAGCTCCCCCGGGACACCGACGTCCCCGTTCTGGTGGTGCAGCACATCGCCGAGGGGTTCAGCCAAGGCCTGGCCGCCTGGCTCGGCTCGGGGACGGCCCTGCCGGTGAGGCTGGCCGCCCACGGCGAGCCGCTCTCCGGCGGGGTCGTGTACGTGGCCCCGTGCCGGTTCCACCTGCAGGTCGGGCCCGACCGCTCGGTCGTGCTCTCCGACGCCCCACCGGTGGGAGGGTTCCGGCCCTCGGCCACGATGCTCTTCCGCTCCGTCGCCGCCGTCTACGGCCGGTTTGCTGCCGGCGTGGTCCTCACGGGCATGGGCCAGGACGGGTGCGAGGGCATCGCCGACCTGCGCACGGCGGGCGGGCGGGTGCTGGCCCAGGACGAGGCCACCTCGGTGGTGTTCGGCATGCCCGGCGCCGTGGTCAGCGCCGGGCTGGCCGACGTGGTGGCGCCCGTCGGCCGGCTGGCCGCTTGCTTGTCGACGATGGTCTCAAGGAGGCAAAGATGAACCGACACGTCCTGGTGGTCGAGGACAGCCCGTTCCAGGCGGCCATGGTGGAGGGCGACCTGCACGACGCCGGCTACGAGGTAACGGTGGCGAGCTCCGGCGAGGCCGCCCTGGAGCTGCTAAGGCGCACCGCCTTCGGGCTGGTGATCAGCGACGTCGTGATGCCCGGCATGAATGGGTTCGAGTTGTGCGGGACTATCAAGGGCGAAGCCGAGCTGGCTGCGACCCCGGTGGTGCTGCTGACCTCATTGAGCGACCCCCTGGACGTCGTCCGGGGCCTCGAGGCGGGGGCCGACAACTTCATCCGCAAGCCCTACCAGCGCAACCAGCTGTTGTCCCGGATCGAGTCCATCGTGGTGAACCGGTCGTTGCGCAACGCCGGCAACGTGCAGATGGGCGTCGAGCTGTCGTTCCTCGGGCAGCGCTTCATGATCACCTCGGAGCGCCAGCAGATCCTCGACCTGCTGATCTCCTCGTTCGAGGACCTCATCCTCATCAACCGCCAGCTGCGGGCCCGGGAGGCCGAGCTGGCCGAGGCGCGTGAAGCGCTGGAGGCCACGGTGGACAAGGCGATGGAGGCCACCCGCCTCAAGTCGCTGTTCCTGGCCCGGATGAGCCACGAGATCCGCACCCCCCTCAACGGCGTGCTCGGCATGGTGAGCCTGCTCCTCGACACCGAGCTGTCCGCCGAGCAGCGGGACTACGCGCAAACGGCGCGGGCCTCGGGCGAGGCACTGCTCACCGTCATCAACGAGGTGCTCGACTTCTCCAAGATCGAGGCCGGCAAGCTCGACATCGAGGTGCTGGATTTCGATCCCCGCCGCTTGGTGGAGGACGCGGCCGACATCGTCGCTCCGCAGGCCCACGCCAAGGGCCTGGAGCTGGTGACATTGTTGGCGCCCGACGTACCCCAGCTCGTCTGCGGCGATCCCGGCCGGCTGCGCCAGGTGCTGTTGACCGGAGTTCCGCAGTTGCGTCCGGCCCGTAGGCATGGATGTGGGCGTTGACCAGGGGAGACGCGCCTGGACGTCGGGGGCGTGTAGTGCCTACGCGCCGGCGGGGGTGATGCCGAGGAAGCGTCTGGGTTCAGCGACGTCGAGGGCGCCGAAGATGGCGGCTTGGCCGGGGGTGGTGTCGGTGCGTTGCAGCACTCGCCCGGCTGACCCGGTGAACTCGCCGAGGTGCATGCGGTCGAGTTCGTGGCGCAGGTTGCGCCAGGTGTCGCCGGTGGCGCACTCGGCGAGGCGGATCAGCAGCAGCGCCATCCAGCACAGCAGCACGTGGGCGCGGATGCGGTCTTCGAGGCGGTGGTAGACGGGCCGCAGTTCGAGGGTGGACTTCATGTCCCGCCAGCCGCGTTCGACCTCGAGCAGCTGCTTGTAGCCGAGGGCGACGTCTTCGGCGGACAGGGTGGGGTCCGAGGTGCGCAGCAGGAACTTGCCGTCGAACTTGGCTTCGGCGGCGATGGCGGCCCGGTCGATGCGTAGCAGCCCGGCGGGGGTGGTGCGCAGGAAGCGCCGGTAGCCGGGGTGGGCACGCAGCTCGCCGGCGAGTTCGGCGCGGGCGGTCTTGGAGAGCCGGTCGGAGCCGGCGATGGCGTCGCTGAGCTGGGCGACGAGCTGGCAGCGGATCGTCTTGTCGCGGTCGGCTTGTTCGGGGTTGTGGCACACCACGAACCGGTCCCGCATGGTGTCGTCGTCGATGACGACCTCCTTGACCCGCAGGTTGCCGGCCACGCTGCGGTAGCGGCCTTGGCGGGCCGAGGCCGCGGCTGCTTCCTTGGACTCGCCGCGCAGCTTCTCGCCGATGATGTAGTGCCCGCCGGCGCGCTGGAGGTAGCGGCGGTTCTCCGCCGAGGCGAACCCCCGGTCGGCCACCCACACCACCCGGGCGAGCTTCCAGGCCCGCAGGTCGTCCTTGACCTGGCGGATCAACGCGGAGTCGTTGGTGTTGCCCGGCCAGCACCACACCCGGATCGGGATGCCGGTGCGGGTCACGGCCATGCCGATCACGACCTGGGGCAGGTCGGGCCGGTGGTCCTTGGAGTGCCCGAAGGTCCTGAACCCCACCGTCTCACCGGCGGCGGGCTCATCGGCCTGTTCGATCTCGAAGTAGGTGCTCGTCGTGTCGAAGAACAGCAGATCAACCTCGAGGTTCAACAGGTCAGCCACGGCGAAGTACACGGCCTCCGCCAGGTCGTCTTCGATCTCCAACAGCCAGTCCATGGCCCGGTAGCAGGCGTCGTCATCGACGGTGTCCAGGCCCGGGATGGCGGCCCGCTCGCTGACCCAGCGGGTGGCGGCCAGCTTCGAGCACGGCTCCAGGGCCCGGTTGGCGACCAGCGCGAACAGCACCCGCTCGGCCCGCTGGTCGCGCCGGCGGCCGGCGAGGAGCTTGAACATCACCTCGGGGACGCCCAGGCGCCGCCACAGCTGGTCGAGCGTCCAGGCCCCACCCAGCGCCTTGGACGACAAGAACCGCAACGGTGCGCTCTCGGCGCTGCCAGCCGCGGTCGCCTCCAGCTCGGCTTCGGGTCCCAGGTAGCGGGCGATGGAACGCACGAGGCGGCCCAGAGCGTCCCGGTCCAGCTGGTCCTCCCGGCCGAAGCTGTGGATCACCTCGGCCATCGCGTTGCCCGACTCGGGGTGGCGCACGTTGTGGGCCAGCTGCACGTAGCGGACCACGGACCCGTCCTTGTTGCGGCGTTGAATGGTCCGTAAGTACATGCCTAGAAGGTTACGCCATCACCCAACTGACGTTGCGGATACTTGTCTCGGGCGTGTGCCTACAGGATCTCGGCGCCATCGGCACCCCGCACACCCGTGACCTGCGGAAATGCTTGCTGGATGCCTACCCGGGAGCCGTCAACTGCGGAAGTCCGGGTTGAACCTGGTCGGGAATGCCGTGAAGTTCACCGAGCAGGGCGAGGTCATCATCCACTTGACCCTGGCCGACGCTTCAGCCGACGGCGTGATGGTGCGCTTCGAGGTGGCGGATACGGGCATCGGGTTGGACGCCGCCCAGCAGGAGGCGGTGTTCGACAGCTTCGCCCAGGCCGACGCCTCCACCACCCGCCGCTACGGAGGAACTGGCCTGGGGCTGGCCATATCCAGGCAGCTGGTCGGCCTCATGGGCGGCGAGATGGGCGTGGAGAGCGAGCTCGGCACCGGTAGCCGGTTCTGGTTCACGGCCAAGCTGGGGCGGGCGCCGGATCCGCAACCGGCCCTGTTGCCCGACCGCAGCGCGCTGGAGGGCGCGCGGGTCCTGCTGGTGGACGACAGCGCCGCCAGCCGGGCCGCCCTCCATCAGCTCCTGGCGGCGTCGGGCATGCGGGTGAGCGCGGCCGCCAGCGCGGGCGCTGCGCTGGCCGCACTCCACGACGCCGCCCACGACGCCGACCCCTATGTCGTGGCCGTCATCGACTTCGAAATGCCGGGCACCGACGGGCTGGAGCTCGCTCGCGCCATCGCCGATGACCCGATGGTCGGCGACACCCGGATGGTCCTGCTCACCGGCTCCGGCCACCGCGGCGAGGCCAAGGCGGCCAAGCACGCCGGCGTGGCCGCCTACCTCACCAAGCCGGTGCACCAGGAGTCGCTGCGCGACTGCTTGGCGATGGTGCTCGGCGCCAACGGCGACGAGCCGTCGACGATGGTGACGCGCCACACCGTGGCCGAAGCGGGCGCCCAGGCGCGGGCTCACGTGCTGATCGTGGACGACAACGCGGTGAACCAGAAGGTGTCGGTGCTGATGCTCGAAAGCCTCGGCTACCGCGTGGACGTGGCCAGCAACGGCCTCGAGGCGGTCCAGGCGGTGGACCGCACCCCCTACGCCGCCGTGATCATGGACTGCCAGATGCCGGAGATGGACGGCTACGAAGCCGCGCGCCACATCCGCGCCAAGAAGTCGGCGAGGTGGGCGCCGATCATCGCGCTGACGGCCGGGGCCACCAAGGAAGACGAGGCGAAGACGAGGGAGGCTGGGATGGACGCCTTCCTCACCAAGCCCGTGACGAAGGAGGCGCTCGCCGACGTCCTCGGACGCTGGATCACGTGATCGTCGACAACTGGTGGAGCTCGACGTTGGCGAGCTCTCTGGCGTCCCGGCGGTCCGAGCCGCGCCGTAAACCGGGGAAAGGCTCCAGTAGGTGAGGCCAGGGCGCCCCGCGTCGGAGAGGTGCACCGTGCCCACCCGAGCCGCCCCGAGGAACCGATTCATGCGGCCGGACTCGCCCACGCCGGTGGCCCGTGGTGCAGCCCGCGGCCGTGGGCCCACGTATCCTTCACCGCCTGCTTCACGGCGGCGATCACGAGGTCGGGCCGGTCCAGTTGTATGGCGTGGCCAGCGCCCTCGGCGATGGAGAGGTGCCCGAGCGGGGACAACTGCGACTGGGCCACCTGCAGCTCCTGCCAGCGCTGCTCCAGCGGCGGTGGCAGAACGGGGACGCCGTGGGTCAGAACCTCTAGTGGCACGGCCGGGAAGTCGGGGGCGCCCAGGACCTCGGCCGCACTGGCCCGTACGTCGACCCGTTCCGGTGTGTCGTCGGGCCCCGGGACCGGTAGGCCGAGGCTGTCCACGAAGGCGACGAACTCCGCCGGAGTGGCGTCGACGAACACGACGCCGACGACCCGGTCGCCGCCATCCTGGCGTGCCATCAGGTGCATGTTGAGGCCGCCGAGCGAGTGCCCCACGAGCACGAAGGGCCCGGGCACCTCCGCAGTGGCGAGGAGGCTCCGCAGCTCGTTCACGACGGTCCCGCTGGTGCGCACCCCCGTGGCCGCGTTGCTTTGTCCGGTCCCGGCCCGGTCGTACACGCAGACCCTGGTGAAGCGACTGAGGGTGGGCTCGACGGCGCGCCACGTGCGGGAGTCGGACCCGAGGCCGGCGTCCATGACGACGGTGGGGTTTCCGTGGCCGGTGCAGCGCAGGTACAGGCGGTGCCCGCCGACGTCGAAGAGGCCTTC
Source organism: Acidimicrobiales bacterium (assembly GCA_050744785.1). Lineage (GTDB taxonomy): Bacteria > Actinomycetota > Acidimicrobiia > Acidimicrobiales > JBOGHQ01. The sequence goes on from JBOGHQ010000443.1 coordinate 15,305, forward strand.
GACGGCGCTCACCGGCGGTGCGGCCGTGCCAGGAGATGCGGCGGCCGCCATGCGGCCGGGCCCCAACAGCGCCACGACCACGAGGAAGCCGATGACCCGACGGACATGCCTATTCGGCCCGTCGCTGCAGCCGCGACGCAGAGACGACAAGTGCATGGTTCAGCCCCCTTCGGTCGGGCGGCTCGCACGCCGCCAGCCGCTCGCTCGGAATGATCCCTATGCCGGGAACATACGGAAGCCCCGGTGATCCGTCACCGGCCCCGGCTACCCATATTGGGCGCCAGCACTACCCATGTTTCGCCTGAGAATCCCAAGTCCCACTCCCTCGCGCACCGCCTCCTCGCGCGAGCGCACTCCGAGCTTGGCCAGCACGTCGGCCACATGGTGTTCGACCGTCCGGCGGGACAGGACGAGTCTCCGGGCGATCTCGTCGTTGTGGAGTCCCTCGGCCAGCAGAAGGAGGATCTCGCTCTGTCGCCTGGTCAGCCCGGCCGGGTTGGCCCGGGTGGTGCGCTTCGGTCCCCACGGCACGCAGCGGGCGCCGATCAGCCGCAGCGACCGCCGCGTCCGGGCCACCATCACCGACGCATCCATGGCGATGAAGAGATCGAGCGCGCGCCGCAGCGTCTCCTCGTCGCCGGCCTCGAAAAGGGCAACCGCGGCGAGGAAGGGGCTCCCGCTGGCCTCCCAGGCGTCCGCCGCCTCGCCCCATCGTCCGTGCACGTGCAGCACGACCGGCTCGGGCACGCCCTCGGGGACCTCGTCCAGTGCACCGGCCAGGCGCAGCCAGAGCGCGGCCCGGCCGACGTCCCAGGGGTCCCCCACGGTCAGGGCGAGTTCGAGCGCTGCCGCCGCGTCGTCCCTAGCCGCATCTGGGTCCTCTCGCACCCAGGCACTTTCGGCCCGGGCGGTGTGGGCGTCGATGAGGTACTGGACCCGGCCGGTGGTCTCGGCGACCTGGAGGGCCCGGTCCAAGCGGCCCTTGCCCGTGCCGATCAGCGCCTCCAGCCGTCCGGTCGCCACGAGGGCGGCGAATTCGATGTGCTGGCTCAGATGCGACCGGCGCTCCAGGTGGTCGGCCACGAGGCGGGCGTCGCGGAGGCGCCCGGTGTCGATCAGGTAGTGGCAGCGGGCGCTCGTGAGCCAGTCATGCAAGCGGTCGAGGTCGCGGGCGGCACAAAAGGCGATGCCTTCAGCCAGATAGCGTTCGGCGCGCCCGAACTCACAACGCGTGTAGGCGGACTTGACGAGGTTGTGATACGCCCGACCGGCGTGGTCATCGAGGCCAGCGGACAGCGACAGCGCCAGGCTCTGCTCCAGGCGCTCCCACCCACTGGCCGAACCGAGCCGGGTCTCGGCGGTGCCGACGTTGTTGAGTGCGATGACCAGCGCCTCGAGCGCCCCCACCCGTTCGGCGAGCGCGATGGCCCGATGGCCCCACTCGCGGGCCCGGGCCAGGTCGGGCAGCAGCATGTAGAGCGACGACAGATTGGCGTAGGCCACCGCACGCTGGGGTGTCTCCGGCAGCGTCTCCAGCCGATGCACCGCGGCGAGGCCTTCCGCCTCGGCCTCGCGCTGGCGGCCGGCACTCCACAACAATGTCGAGAGCAGGACGAGGTTCTCACCTTGCTTGGCGACATCGCCTCTGCGGGCCCAGTAGGCCAGCGCCTCGCGTCGAGCGTCCAGGGCGGCGGTGATGTCGTTCGTCTGGTGGAGCTCCTGCGACAGCTCCTCGAGCAGCAGGGCCCGGGTCCCCTCGTCCTCAGCCGTCAGGTGGCGGAGGGCCCGCTCGTACTGGTGGGCCGCCTCCCGGTGGGCCCCCAGGCCGCGTGCCTGGCGGGCGGCGTCGACGGCGAAGCGCACGACCGCCTCGGCGCAGCGGCTCTCCTCGGCGTGGTGGGCCAGCCTGGCAGCGGCGTAGGTCCCGGGCGGGGCAGTGGCCATCACCTCGAGCACCTGGCGGTGGAGGCGGCGGCGTTCCGGTTGGGACAGCGCATCCTCCAGCGTCTGGCGGACGAGCTCGTGCCGGAACGCGACGTCCTCGTCGCCAAGGGTGAGGATCCCGACGGCGAGGCTCTCCTCCAGCGCGGATGGCTCCGTGTCGCTGAGCTTCTGCTCCAAGAGGTGGCACTCGGCGCGGACGCCGACCACTGCGGCCGCGTTCAGCAATGCGCGAGCCGGTGGCGACAGGCGGGCGACCCGACCGAGAATCGCATCACGAACCGTCCACGGCGTGCCGGTGCCGTCCGCCGCCAGGAGCTCGGTGACGAAGAACGGGTTGCCGCCGGTGGTGCGGTGGAGCGCCCGGGCGTCGATGGGCCGGTCGCCTCCCAGCTCCGCCACGGCTGCCTCGCTCAGCGGAGGGAGGACGAGACCGCGGGCATACGCAAGCCGTGCCACGTCACCCAGCAGGGCCTGCAGAGATGGGTGGATCTCGTCGTCCCTGTGGGTGAGCACCAACAGCGTTCTCGTCCGTTCGAGGCGCCGGGCGACGAAGCGCACCACATCGAGCGTGGCGTCATCTGCCCAGTGGAGATCCTCGACCACGACCAGGGTGGGACGAGGATGGGAACGGAGCTCGTCGAGGAGGGCGACCATGGCATCGTCCCGCCCTCCACCGTCGGCCAATGCTGCGTCGAGCCGCCCCCCGACCTGGTGGGCCATGTCGAAGAAGGGCCCCAAGGGCCGAGGGGTCGTCATCGCATCGCAACCGCCCCACAGGACCCGTAGCTCCTGTCGGTGGCGTTCGGCGACGTGGGTCACCAGCGCTGTCTTGCCGATTCCAGCCTCACCGGCGACCGTGATTACCCGGCCTTCCCCGGCTCTCGCGGCCGCGACCTCGCCGTCCAGGCACGAGATGAACTCGCTCCGCTCGAGGAGGTCCACCGAACGGACAGTCTACCTTGGGTGGTTCCCTCCGCATCAGTGAAGGTCGACCGGGACGCGGCGTTCCGCGCTGACGCCAAGGGCGGGGGGTGGCCACCGCTGAGCGCAGTGGTCGATGCGCGTCGCGGCGACCACGAGCAGGACCGCCCCGTAGGTCAGCCCTCCCAACTTCCCAGTCGGTAGCCAACGCCTGATCTCAAGAGGTAGATGGCCCCGCTGGCGAGGCCGAAGAACAAGGCGGCGAACACGATGAAGCCGATCGTGCCGCCGTGGTGACGACGAGTCCGGGCGCCGGCCCGTCCGACGGCTCTTCAAGGTCGGGGAGCCGCACCTCGGCGCCACCCCAGCGGGCAACGCCCAGCACGCCGACGAGGACGAGTACCCCGCAGGCTGCCATCAAGACCATGGCCCATTGTTGCTCCCGCTCGGACGTGGCACGCCTCGACGTCCGGAAAGTGCACGAGTCCGGCACGTCGGCGGCGCGAGGTAACGCTCCGCCGAGCGGAGCGGGGACTCGCGGAGAGGAACTGGTGCGCCTTGTCCGCATAGCTGCGCCGGTTCCCGGGCGCCGACGGTGGATGGTCGAGCGACCGATCACCAGGATGACCGCTCGACGTTACGGTGCGGCGTCAGGCGCCAGCGCGTCCGCCTATAGATCAGCCTCATCGGGTCGTTACGCCGGGGCGGGGGCTCCGCGATCGCCGGATATGCCCGCATGTGCTCGGCCACCGACGCCGTCACTATGTCCCTGGTGCGCCCGCCTGACAGGGGCCCCGGTCATGCCGGTCCAGGCCCTGCACGAGGCTGTGGCTACCGCTGCCGGTGGATCAGAGAATGAGGAGGCTTGAGGTAGGACGCAGCAGTAGCTGCGACACGACGCCACGAAGCAACGCGCAGCAGTGGGAGCACCTCGCGACGGTAACCCCGCCTCTCTGCGGTCCGGATGGCGCAAAACCCACCTCCTATGGACGCCGCCGCGGCTGCCGCCAGCGACCTTCAGAGCCTGACCGAACGGGAGAGGAGCTGCCGCTCATTGCCCGTGGCCTGACCAACCGCCGGATCGCGGAGTCCGCCTGCTCAGGGAGTAGACGGTCGAGCGGCGCCTGTCCCGGGTCTACGCCGAGCTCCGCGTGTCGAGTCGAGCGGGGCTGGCGACGGCCGCCGCCGCCGACTGCTGGCCCCACGTCGGCGTCTCGGTCGGGGCGGGGCGAGACGAGACGTCGCCCCAGGGAGGGCATATGGCCGAATCGCGTCTTTACACCCCCATGATTGGTCAAACGGCCGATGGAACACCTCGGCAGCCGCACCGATAGTGGAGGTCGACGCACCCGAGAAGGCGTCGTCACGGCGAGCGATGAAACCCGGACCCAGATGGTCGCCTGGTCCGGGCGGAGCGAGTGGCGAACCCCAGCCGCGTCCTGTTCGAGAACGGCATGGAGGAACTCCAAATGCAACGCAACGCGCCCGACGACGTCGCGCCGAACCTCTCCCAGCGGTGTCGACGGCCCCTCGCGCTCGTCGCCCTAATGGCCCTGGTGGCCGGCCTGCTGGCCATACAGGTGGCCAAGCCACCGTCGGCTCGCGCCACCCACTTCCGCTCGACCCAGCTCAGCTGGCACGCGACCGGCACGGCCCGCCAGGCCGAGTTCCACTTCAGCCAGGGACTGCGACGCAGCTTCTACGGGGCGCCGTCCGTCGGCAGCGTCATAACCGTGGGCCCCATCTACTTCGGCGACGGCCAGGGGACCAACGCCAACGCCACCGTCAGCCAGGTCGACGCCACGAACGACTGGATCCTGGCCGAGGCCCACGTCGTCCACACCTACGCCGGCAACGGCCCGTACACCGCCTACTTCGAGAACTGCTGCCGCCTGAGCGCCCCCCAGCACCGCAACAACCCCGACGGCGCCGCCCGCTCCGTCACCCTCGTCAACTTCGCCGCCACCACCGCCAGCCCGGTCAGCGGCATCGCCCCCATCGTCGACTGCCCGAAGAACTCGCTGTGCGAGTTCTTCGTGCCCGCGACCGACGCCGACGGCCAGGGGCTCCGGTTCCGCCTGGCCACCGCCACCGAGGCCGCCGGCGCCGGCCAGAGCTTCACCCAGCCGGCCGGGGCCACCGTGAACCCGGCGACCGGCAAGTACAGCTGGAACACCAACGCCAACGCGGTCAAGCAGAACCTCAATCCCAACGGACCCTCGTACTTCTCGTCCCAGGTCGTCGTCGAGAACATCGTGGGCCAGAGCGTGGTCAGCTCCACGGCGGTCGACTTCTTCCTGCGCCTCACCGACCAGGCCCAGAACAAGGCGCCCCAGTTCGAGAGCCCCACGCCGGCCGACGGGACGGTGATCAACACCGTCATCGGCCAGCCGGTCAGCTTCTCGGTGGCGGCCAGCGACCAGAACAACGGTGACTCCGTCACCCTGGGCATGCTCAACAAGCCGTCGGGCGCCAGCTTCTCCACCACTCCCGCCAACCCGGCCAGCGCAAGCTTCTCATGGACTCCCACCGGGCCGGGCAACGTCGTCCTCACCCTGACCGCCCAGGACCAGCTCGGCCTCGGCGCCATCCCCCGGTCGGTGACCATCCATGTCGGCGACAACCAGTCGCCGGTCGTCAGCGTTCCCGGCCCCCTGACGGTCGAGGCCACCGGTCCGACCGGTGCTCCCGTCGTCTACACGGCCAGCGCCGTCGACAACGTCGACGGGCCCCTCACCCCGACCTGCTCCACGCCCAGCGGCGCCACCTTCGCCCTGGGCGCCACCACGGTCAGCTGCTCGGCCACCGACGCCGCCGGCAACACCGGCTCCGCCTCGTTCGGGGTCACCGTGTCCGACACCACCGGCCCGGCCATCGCCGGCCTGGGTGACCTGGCGGTCGAGGCGGCCGGCGCCGGCGGCGCGGTCGTCTCCTTCGCCCCGACCGCCACCGACGTGGTCGACGGGAGCCGGCCGGTGGCCTGCACCCCGGCCTCGGGCTCCACCTTCGCCCTGGGCACCACCACGGTCACCTGCACGTCGAGCGACACCCGGAGCAACACCACCACCCGGGCGTTCTCGGTCACGGTGGCCGATACCTCCAAGCCCATCCTCAGCCTCCCCGCCGACACGACGCTGGAGGCGACCGGCCCGTCCGGTACCGTGGCCACCTACGCGGCCACCGCCAGCGACACCGTCAGCGGCACGCTGGCGCCGACCTGCAACCCGGCGTCCGGCTCCAGCTTCGGGCTGGGGACCACGCCGGTGTCGTGCTCCGCGACCGACGCCGCCGGCAACAGCGCCTCGGGCAGCTTCACGGTGACGGTGGTCGACACCACCGCCCCCACCCTGACCGTCCCGGGCACCGTCGTCGTCGAGGCCACCGGGCCCACGGGTGCGGGCGCCAGCTTCTCCACCTCGGCCACCGACGTGGTGGACGGCGACGTCGCCGTCGACTGCTCGACTGCATCGGGCGCCACCTTCGGCGTCGGCGACACCGTCGTCACCTGCACGGCCACCGACGCCGCCGGCAACCCGGCCTCGGGCAGCTTCACGGTGCGGGTCACCGACACCACGGCCCCCGTGGTGTCGCTGGGCGCCGAGGACGTCACCCAGGAGGCCACGCGGCCGGCGGGGGCGGCGGTCGCCTTCACCGCCTCCGCCCACGACCTCGTCGACGGTGCCATGGCCGCGGCCTGCACCAGCGACTCCGGCGACGTCTTCCCGGTCGGGGACACCGTCGTCACCTGCATCGCCACCGACCTCCAGGGGAACGAGGGCACCGCCAGCTTCACCGTGCACGTGGTCGACACGCTCCCGCCCGTCCTCTCCGCCCAGCTCGACATCGAGGCGGAGGCCACCGGTCCGGACGGCGCCCCGGTCACCTTCTCGGTCACGGCCGAGGACCTGGTCGACGGCGCCGTGCCGGTCACCTGCTCGCCCTCCTCGGGCTCGACCTTCCCCCGCGGGGCCACCCTCGTGGTGTGCTCGGCCACCGACGCCCACCACAACCCGTCGGCCCCGCGCAGCTTCACCGTGACCGTGGTGGACACCACCGCCCCGGTCATCACGGCGCCGGCCACCGTCACCGCCGAGGCGACCGGGCCCAGCGGGGCGGCGGTGTCCTACGCCGACGTGCCCACGACGGACCTCGTCGACGGCGCCGGCACGGCGACCTGCCTGCCCGGGACCGGCTCGACCTTCGCCCTAGGCGACACCCTCGTCACCTGCACCGCCGTCGACGCCGCCGGCAACACCGCCCAGGCGACCTTCCACGTCACGGTGCTGGACACGACGCCGCCGGCCGTCACCGTGCCCGCCGACGTCTCCGTGGAGGCCACCGGCCCGGACGGCGCCACGGCGACGTACTCCGGCCAGGCCGCCCATGACCTGGTCGACGGGGCGGTCTCCGTCGACTGCACCAGGACGTCGGGATCCACCCTCCCGGTGGGTGACAGCACCGTGGTGTGCACGGCGGTCGACGCCGCCGGCAACACGGGCTCGAACAGCTTCACCGTCTCGGTGCTCGACACCACCGCCCCTGACGTCACCGTCCCCGACAACGTCACCGCAGAGGCCACCGGGCCGGACGGAGCGGCGGTGAGCTACCCGGACGCGTCCGCCAGCGACCTGGTCGACGGGCCGCTGCCCAGCGACTGCGTGCCGCCGGCCGGCAGCACCTTCGCCCTCGGCATGAGCACCGTCGCCTGCTCGGCGACCGACGCCCACGGCAACACCGGCTCGGCCAGCTTCGCCGTCAGCGTGGTGGACACCACGCCGCCCGCGGTGACGCCGCCCGCCGACATCGTGGCCGAGGCCACCGGCCCGGCCGGGGCGGCGGTCACCTTCGGAGCGCCCAGCGCCGCCGACGTGGTAGACGGCTCCCTGGCCGCCACCTGCGGCCCCGTGAGCGGGACGACCTTCACCCTGGGCGCCACCACCGTCACCTGCTCGGCCACCGACGCCCACGGCAACACGGGCACGGCGCAGTTCACCGTGACGGTGCGCGACACCACCGCCCCCGAGCTCACCGTCCCGGGTGCCCTCGAAGCCGAGGCGACCGGGCCGGACGGGGCGGCCGTGAGCTTCGCCGTCTCCGCCCTCGACCTGGTCGACGGCGCCGTCGCCCCCGTCTGCACCAAGGCGTCCGGGGACGTCTTCCCGCTGGGCACGACGACCGTCGCCTGCACGGCCACGGACGCCCGCGGCAACGCCGCCGGCGGGAGCTTCACCGTCAAGGTCGTGGACACCACGGCGCCGGTGGTCACGTGGTCCGGCAACCTCGGCACCTACACGGTCGACCAGACGATCTCGATCACCTGCTCGGCCACGGACTCGGCCTCAGGGGTGGCGTCGTCGACCTGCAGCCCCGTCGGCGGGCCGGCCGCGTCGTTCGCTCTCGGTGTCCACACCTACACGGCCACGGCCACGGACAACGCCGGCAACGTGGGGAGCGCGACGGCCACGTTCACCGTGGTGGTGACCCCCGCCTCGCTGTGCGCCCTCACCAGGCAGTACGTGGCCAAGCCCGCCATCGGCGACGCCCTCTGCGTCAAGATCCGCAACGGACAGGCGGCGGCGGCCCGGGGCGACACCGCCGGCGCCAACACCGAGCTCGTCAACTACCAGAACCAGGTGGCGGCCCAGGCCGGGAAGTCACTGACCACCCAGCAGGCCGCCACTCTCCACGCCCTGGCGCAGGCCCTGGCCACCAGCTGGTAGCGCGCCCGAGGAGCAGCATCGATACGACCGAGAAGGCCCCCGCTCCGGCGGGGGCCTTCTCGTTCGGATTCTTGGGCCGGCCCGGTACCGAAGACCGGACTTGGCGTCATCCCCCGCTCTGCAGCGGAAACGCGAACCTGGCGCGCTCCCGAGCCGTCAACGTGCGAGCGGAGCACTGCCGGGCCCGTGCCAACAGTTCGTCGACACATCCGGGAGCAAGCTGTCGAGGCCGACACTCAGGAGGGGCGGCGGCGCCCGCCGGTGACCATCGGATAATCGTCGTTCGGTCTCCATGGCCTGTCAGCTGGTTGACCACCTCACCTGACGCAGAGTCGAATCACGGCGCAGGATGGTCAGGATGACTGCCGATCGGCGTATCGCGGTGCGGACTGACGCGTTCGCATACGTTCGCGATGTGGACAAACCGCCTCGGATCGACGACTTCGTGAACGCCGAGCTGTTCGCGGCCACCAAGCGTGGGGTCGTTGGGGTGAGGCCGACGACCGCGGTGCGCTCAACCTTCTGACGCCCGAGCGTGTGGCGAACGCGGCGGGTCTCGTTGCGGACGGAGTCACCGTCCCATGCGGGCGACGGCTCGCGACCGCGCCGGCGGTCGACAATCCCACGCCGGCGCTGCATCACATGATCCACGCCGGCGACGTCGCCGCGAGCGAGAAGGGCCCGCAGTGGGCTGGCGACTTCGTCGGTGTCGCCTTCCACGGCAACAGCGTCAGCCACATCGACGCCCTCTGCCACGTCTTCG
>JBOGHQ010000444.1:0-7078 GCA_050744785.1 Acidimicrobiales bacterium
GGTGGGAGTGGCCGGCGCCGCCGGCGGGGCTGAGGCCGCGGTGGTGGCCGCCGTTGTGGTCGGCGCCGTTGTGGTTGCCGCCACGGTGTCAGGCGCGGCGGCATTGGCCGGCGCGCCCAGTGCCGCCGGAAACGTCTCCACCACCGTGTCGTCGTCGTAGGCAGGGATGACCACCACGGCCAGTACCGCGGCCGCCCCCACGGCGAACACGGCGGCCCGGGCGAGGGGGAGGGGCAGGACGCGCGCCAGCAGGACCCGCAGGCCCACCCAGGCCACGGCGGCCACGGCCATGAGGGCGAGGGCCCGGCTGCTGCGGAAGGCGCTGGTGGCGGCGTCGGGCTCGTCGACCAGGAAGAGGGTGAGGCCGAGGACCAGGACCGCCTCCGGGAGCAACTCGTACCACTGGGGTCGCCACCACGGACGCTCGGCAGCCTCGACTCGGGCATGTCCCTGCACCACGTGAGAACAGTCCGGCGCACCACCGCCGGCGTTACAGGCGGTACGACGAGGCCACGCCGGCGCAATCCTAAAGTTCACCTGAGCTTTGGGCGATAGGGTGCAGGTCATGGAGAGCTTGACGATCGGTGCACTCGGCGCCCGCACCGGCGTGGCCGCCTCGGCGCTCCGGTACTACGAATCGGCGGGGCTGATCACCTCCACCCGTTCCGGCGGGCAACAGCGCCGTTACAGCCGGGACACCGTCCGGCGGGTGTCGTTCATCCGGATCGCGCAGCAGGTCGGGCTCAGCCTGGGGGAGATCAAGGAGGCACTGGCTTCACTGCCCGACGGCCGCACACCCACCCAGAAGGACTGGGAGCGGCTCTCGGCGTCGTGGCGGCCCCGCCTTGACGCCCGGATCGCCATGCTGGAGCGCCTGCGGGACCGCCTCCACGGCTGCATCGGCTGCGGCTGCCTGTCGTTGAAGGCATGCCAGCTGGCCAACCCCGGCGACGAGGCCGGACGGCTCGGACCGGGACCACGCTGGATCATCGGCGACCTCGACGCCCCCGAGCCCGCCGCCGGCACCTGAGCTCGGCCCGGTTCGCCCGGGCCGTCACGGAGACGAGGCGCTCGCCGCGACCTTCCAAGACGCCGAGTCGGGGGACCGGGCCGGTCGAGATTTGGCGTTCCGCGGTCACGAAGCGCCCGTGCAGGTCGAAAGGTGACCGCGGAATGGCCAAGGCAATGCGGCCGTGCCGATGATGATGGTCCGTACCGCTGCGCCGGCGCAGGAGCCGTTGGACCGTCAGCTCGGCGCGGGGTCGGCGAATGCCAGGTCGGCCAGGTTGACGGCGCCGGCACGGGTCCGGTTGAAGACCAGCCGCACCCAGCGCACATGCTCCAGGTTGACGCCGGCGAAGGCCTCGAGGGGGATCCGCGCCGTGTTGAACACGGCTCGGGGCACACCGGTCGACTCCGCGGGATAGCTGATCGACGGCGGGTAGAACAGCGCTCCGGAGTGGGCGCCGCTGACGCCAGCTCCTCGCAGAATCCGGCGACGCCGGAACTGGTGGAGAGCCTGGCCTCGGCGTGGGGGGTGGAGTCCTCGGGCGGCGGCAAGACCGTCTGGTTCGAGGTCGACCGGCCCGACGTGGTGGCCCGGGAGGGACAGGCCTCGCCGCTCTGAGCAGTGGGCATAGGCCCCTGACGGCCATGGCGTCCGAACAATAGGACAGACCGCTAGGTCGACCGGAAAAGGATCAGGACAGCCACCTAGACTGGCCTTCGCCCGCGGCGGGACGGCACGGGTGGCAAGGAGAGAGGTGACGACGGACCTGGCAGCGCTCGACTCGGTGGAGCTGGAGCGGATCGCCGCCGTCCGGCGCTACGAGATACTCGACACGCCCGCCGACGGCGCCTTCGACCGCATCGCGGCGGCGGCGGCCCGCCTGCTGAACGTGCCCATCGCCATTGTCAGCATCGTCGACGAGGACCGGATCTGGTTCAAGTCTCACCACGGCCTCGACGCCGCGGAGATCCCCCGCAGCCCCGGGCTGTGCTCGTCGGCCATCCTGCGCGACGAGCCCTACGTCCTCCCCGACGCCCGGCTGGACCCCGTGGCCCTCACCAACCCCCTGGTGGCCGGGGAGTTCGGTCTCCGCTTCTACGCCGCGGTGCCCCTCACCGTAGAGGGCGGCCACAAGCTCGGAACGCTGTGCGTGATCGACCGTGAGCCGCGCGACGTCACGGCGGAGGACATCGCCACCCTCACCGATCTGGCCGCGCTGGTGGTCCACGAGCTCGAGCTGCGCCTGTCGGTGCGCAGCACCGTGGGGCTCGAGTCCGAGCTGCGCCGCCACTCCGAGGAGCTGGCCGGGGCGCTCCAGGCCGCGCTCCTGCCGCCCCACCTGCCCCGCATTCCCGGCATCGAGGTGGCCGCCCACTACCAGGCCGCCGAGTTCGCCGAGGTGGGGGGCGACTTCTACGACATCTTCCCGCTGCCCCGCCGGGGCTGGGGGGTGGCCCTCGGCGACGTGTGCGGCAAGGGACCGCGTGCCGCCGCCATCACGGCCGCGGCCCGCTACGCGGTGCGGGCCGCGGCCGTGAACCACAACGCCCCCAGCGAGGTGCTGGGTGTGCTGAACGAGACCCTGCTGCTCGACCAGCAGCACGGGGCCGACCAGCCCGACTACCGCGACGACACCCGGTTCTGCACGGTCGTCTACGCCCGGCTCCGGCCTCACGGTGCCGACTTCAGAGTGACAGTGGGGGCCGGTGGGCACCCGCTCCCGCTCGTGCTGCGGGCCGGCGGCGCCGTGGAGGTGGCCGGCGTGCCGGGCACGCTGGTAGGCGCCCTGGCCGAGGCCACCTTCACCGACCGGGCCGTCGTCCTGCGGGCGGGTGACGCCATGGTCTTCTACACCGACGGGGTCACCGAGGCGGTCGTGCCGGGCGGCCAGTTCGGCCATGACGGTCTCGCCGCCGTGCTGGCCGAGTGCCGTGGGCAGAGCGCCAGTGAGGTGGTGGCCCGAGTGGCCGGGGCCGTCCTGGGCTGCAGCCCCCACCGCCAGCGCGACGACGTCGCCATCGTGGCCCTACGCGTCGCGCCGGGAGACGCGTACGGCGGCTGACGTACCTGCCGCCTACGACGCCGGAGGGATGCGTTCCCCGGCCGGCAGCCGTACCGTCAGGAGGGTGGACCGCAAGCGGTTGAGCGCGGCCGACATCGCCGTCGGGATCGGAGCGGCGGTGTTCGTGATGTCGGTCACGGCGGGCATCGAGCCCGGCGCCGGCGAGCGGAGCATCGACCACCTGGCCGTGGGCGTCATGATGGCCGCCTCGTGCGCGCTGGCCTTCCGTCGCGTGGTGCCCGTGGCCGTCCTGGCCGTCATCACCGCCGCCCTGATCGTCTACACGGCCAGGGAGTATGCCGGCGGTCCCGTGTACCTCACCCTGGCCGCCGCCCTCTACTCGCTCGGCGCCAGCCGTGAGCGACGGGAGGCCGTCGTCCCGGTGGTGGTGGCGGTCACCGTCATGATCGTGGCCGGGGTACTGGTGGCCGGCGGTGGCGACCTCACCTGGCACCTGGCCGTGTTCCCTGGCTGGGCCGCAGCGGCGCTGTTCCTGGGCGACGCGAGCCGCAACCGGCGGGCCTACCTGCGAGGGCTGGAGGAGCGGGCTCGGTCCCTGGAGGAGTCGCGGGAGGAGGAGGCTCGCCGCCGGGTCGCCGAGGAGCGGCTTCGTATCGCCCGCGAGCTGCACGACGTGCTGGCCCACAGCATCGCCACCATCACCCTCCAGTCCGGCGTGGCCGCCCACGTCTTCGACCGGCGACCCGAAGAGGCGGCCGCCGCCCTGGACGCCATCCGGCGCACCAGCAAGGAGGCCATGCAGGAGCTGCGGGTCACGCTGGGCGTGCTCCGCTCGGACGGCGACGACGATGGCGACGCCGCCCCCCGGGCGCCCACACCGGGGCTGGCCCGGGTGGAGACGCTGGCAGAGCGGGCGGCAGAGGCGGGCCTGCCCGTCACCGTCCGCCGGGTGGGTGACCCGGGCGGCCCGCTCCCCACCACGGTGGACGTGGCCGCCTACCGCATCGTGCAGGAGTCGATCACCAACGTCATGCGCCACGCCGGTCCGGCCACGGCCACCGTCACCGTGACCACCGGGCCGGAGGCGGTGGAGGTGGAGGTCGTCGACGACGGCCGGGGAGCGGCTGCCAACGGCGCTGCTCTCGGCAGCGGGCACGGCATCGCCGGCATGCGGGAGCGGGCCGCCATCGTGGGCGGCACGCTCGACGCCGGGCCACGAGCGGGTGGGGGGTTCCGGGTCTGGGCCCGGCTGCCCCTGGTGCCCGTCCCCGGGGAGCAAGGATGACCAGCGTCGTCCTGGTGGACGACCAGCAGCTGATCCGGGCCGGCCTGCGCGTCCTGCTCGACGCCGAGGACGGCATCGAGGTCGTGGGCGAGGCCTCCGACGGCGCCGAGGCGGTGGCGGTGGTGAAGGCGACCCGGCCCGACGTGGTGGTCATGGACATCCGCATGCCGGGCGTGGACGGGCTGGAGGCGACGCGGCGGATCGTCGACGATCCCGACCTCGCCGCCGTGCGGGTCCTGGTCCTCACCACCTTCGAGGTGGACGAGTACGTGTTCCAGTCCCTGCGCCACGGGGCCAGCGGCTTCATTGCCAAGGACGCCGAGCCGGTGGAACTGCTCCGGGCTGTGCGGGTGGTGGCCGAGGGGGCGTCGCTGCTGTCGCCCAACGCCACCCGGCGGCTCATCACCGAGTTCGTCTCCCAGCCCGCCCATCGCCGGGTGGAGGCCACCGCCCTGGCCGAGCTCACCGACCGCGAGCGGGAGGTGGTGGCGCTGGTGGCCGGAGGGCTGAGCAACGAGGAGATCGCCGAGCACCTCGTGATCAGCCCGGCCACGGCCCGGACCCACGTGAGCCGGGCCATGATGAAGCTGCACGCCCGGGACCGGGCCCAGCTGGTGGTGGTGGCCTACGAGTCGGGCCTGGTGTCGCCCGGCCGCAGTGGCTCGCCGCGGCATCTACGCCCGCTGACGTAGGCCCAAGATCCGTCGACGGGGCGACGACGCGACGGGCGCCGGCCCGGACCATCGGGAGCATGACCATCCAAGCTCCTTCCCGAACCGCCGTCGCCGGCGCCGTCGGCGCCACCAAGGTCTACGGGACCGGCGACGCCGCCGTCCGTGCCCTCGACGGCGTGACCCTCGACATCCCCGGCGCCCGCTTCACCGCCGTCATGGGCCCGTCCGGCTCCGGCAAGTCCACCCTGCTGCACTGCCTGGCCGGGCTGGACACGCTCACCTCCGGCCGGGCCCACGTGGGAGGGGTCGACCTGGGCTCCCTGGACGACCGGGGCCTCACCCGCCTGCGCCGGGAGCGCGTCGGCTTCGTGTTCCAGGCCTACAACCTGGTGCCGACCCTCGACGCCCTGGAGAACATCACGCTGCCCCTGGCCCTGGCCGGGGCGCCGGTGGACCACTCGTGGCTGGACCACGTGGTGCGCACGGTTGGCCTGTCGGACCGGCTGGGCCACCGCCCCTCGCAGCTGTCCGGCGGCCAGCAGCAGCGCGTGGCCGTGGCCCGGGCCCTGGTGAGCCGGCCGGAGGTCGTCTTCGCCGACGAGCCCACGGGCAACCTCGACTCCCGGGCCGGCGCCGAGGTGCTGGCCCTCCTGCGCAGCGCGGTGCGGGAGATGGGCCACACCGTGGTGATGGTGACCCACGACCCGGTGGCGGCCAGTTACGCCGACGCCGTGGTGTTCCTGGCCGACGGCCGGGTGGTGGACGACCTCGAGAGCCCCACCCCTGAAGGAGTGCTCGACCGGCTGAAGCAGCTGGGAGGTTGACGATGCGAACCATCCTGCGCGCCACCATGCGGGCCTCGGCCCGCCGCCTGGCCGGCACCGGGCTGGCCGTGTGCCTGGCTGTGGCCTTCCTGGCCGGCACCCTGCTCCTGTCCGACACCCTCCGGGCCAACTTCGACCGCCTCTTCGCCACCGCCCTGGGCCGGGCCGACGTGGTCGTCCGCCAAGCCGGCGCCCTCGATACCGACGTGGAGGCGGTGCAGGGCCTGGTGGACGCCTCGCTGGCCGGCGTGCTGTCCGAGGTCGACGGGGTGCGGGCCGTGGAGCCGCGCATCGAGGGCTTCGGCCAGCTCAGCGGTGCCGACGGCGAGAAGTTGGGCGGGGAGGGGCCGCCCACCCTGGCCGGCAGCTGGGTCACCGACCCCGACCTCAACCCCTACGAGCTGGCCGAGGGGCGGGCGCCCGCAGCCGCCGACGAGGTGGTGATCAACCGGGGGGCGGCCGAGGACGGCGACCTGGCCGTGGGCGACGTGACCACCGTCGCCACGCCGGAGCCGCTCCGGGTGAGGATCGTGGGCATCGCCACCTTCGGCGGCGAGGACGGCCTCGGCCCCACCACCTTCGCCGGCTTTAGCCTGGCCGGCGCCGAGCAGCACGTCACCGGGCGCCCCGGCCAGGCCACATCCCTGCTGGTGGCAGCCGAGGACGGTGCCGACGCCGACGAAGTGCGCAGCCGCGTGGCGGCCATGCTGCCGGACGGCGCCGAGGCCATCACCGGTGCCGACCTGGCCGCCGAGGCCTCCGACGCCATCGACGCCGACTTCCTCGGCTTCCTGCGCGGGTTCCTGCTGGCCTTCGCCCTGGTGGCCCTCCTGGTGGCCGCCTTCAGCATCCACAACACCTTCGCCATCGTCGTGGCCCAGCGGTCGCGGGAGGCGGCCCTGCTGCGGGCCGTCGGTGCCGAGCGGCGCCAGGTGCTGGCCGCCACGGCAGGGGAGGCGGCACTGGTGGGCCTGGCCGCCTCAGCGTTGGGGCTGGTGGCCGGCATCGGCCTGGCCGGCCTCCTGAAGGGCGTGTTCGACGCCTTCGGCTTCGCCCTGCCGGCCGGCGGGCTGGACCTGCGCCCGTCCACGCTGGTGTTGGCGCCCATCGTGGGCATCGCCGTCTCGGTTCTGGCCGCCGCCGGACCGGCCGTGCGGGCCTCCAAGGTGGCGCCCCTGGCCGCCCTGCGGGGAGCCGAGCTCGACCGTACCGGCGCGTCGCCGGCCCGGGCCGTGGCCGGGGCCGTCCTGGCCGTTGCCGGCG
>JBOGHQ010000445.1:0-3133 GCA_050744785.1 Acidimicrobiales bacterium
GCCGAGTGCGGGGACGACGGCGTCGCCTCCGCTCGCCGCAGCCATGCAGACCGGGAGCCCGCACGCCGCCCTGAGCGCGCCGGCCAATGATCGGGTGAGCACCTCCGTTCCCTCGTCGCTCTCCGCCCTCAGCCGCAGCCGGTGCACCCTCGGAGTCTCACGCACTTCATGTGGCGGCGACATCCGAATGGTGGAATCGCACTGCGCTCAGGGCGGCGATCCCGATCCCATACGTGAGCAGGGTAGCGACGGCGAGCATCGGGCTGCGGGTGAAGGCGACCTCCTCCAGCGGGCCCCAGACGACGATGAGCGACGTGTTCTCGCCGAGCAGAAAGGGCTGAAGGTCGGGAACGTGGGCGCGTACGAGGTTCTCTCCGATGGCCATCCAGGCGAAGGCCGCCGCGAGGGCGGCCGTGGTGTTGCGTCCCACAAAGGCGATGCTCGCCCCGACGGCGGTGGCCATGGCGGTCAGCAGGGAGATGCGCGCCATCGCGGCGGCCAGGCCCACGAACCACCCGCCGTCGGTGCCGGCGGTCGTGCCGTGGGCCAGCACGGCGGGCAGGAACGCCGATAGGTACACGGCCTGGAGGCAGAAGGACACCAGAGCGGCGCAGGCCGCGCAGGCGCCGACGCGGGACAGGTGCAGGCGCAGCCTGCGAGGCTCCCAGGTGAGCATCGTCGTCAGCGTGCCCGCCCGCCACTCGGCGCCGACCACGGAGGCGCCGCCGATGAGGCCGCCCATGAGGAGGAAGGCGGCGGCCACCGTGAGCATCCCGTCGCCTGTTCCCGCTATCCACCAGTGGCGCAGGACGGCCGGGTGGGTCTCGTGCCGGGCCTCGACGGCAGCGACATCGAGAGCGGCGCTGCTGGCGAACGCAGCCACCCCGATCACCGCGATGCCCACCAGGGCGAGGCCGATGAGCATCCACGAAAGACGCCGGTGCATGGCCCGCCGCATCTCGACGAGGAACAGCTTCATGCCGCCACCTCCGCCTCGGTCGAAGTCAGCCGGAGGAACATCTCCTCGAGGGTGACCTCCTCAGGGCGGATCTCGCTGGCCCAAAGGCCGGCGCCGGCAAGGGCTCGGTTGACGGAAGTCGCGGCGTCGGCTGCGCTTGCCACCCGCAGGTGGTCGCCCACCCGTTCGGTGCTGAACCCGGCCCGGCGCAGAGCGTCCAGGCCGCCGGTCAAGTTCTCGACGTGCACCAGCAGGTCGCCGCGGCGGCCGGCCGCCAGGACCTGGCCCACCGGCCCGGAGGTCACGCACCGGCCGTGGCGCAGGATGGCCACAGCCGAGCACGTCTGCTCGACCTCGGCCAGCAGGTGGCTGGAGAGGAAGACGGTGCGCCCCTCGCGGCCGAGCGTGACCAGGAGCCGGCGGATGTCCCGCATGCCCGCCGGGTCGAGCCCGTTGGCCGGTTCGTCGAGCACCAGCAGCTGGGGATCCTTGAGAAGGGCGGCGGCCAGTCCGAGCCGCTGGCGCATACCGAGCGAGTACCGCTTGACCGCTTCACCGGCGCGGTCGCCGAGCCCGACCTGGCCGAGCGCCTCGTCGACGCGGCGACGGCCGATGCCGTCCACCGCGCCGAGCAGGCGAAGGTTTTCCCGGGCGGTCATGGTCGGGAACAGCGCCGGCGTCTCGACGATGGCGCCGATCCGGCGCATGGTCCTGACCAGCCCCCCCGGGACGGCCTCGCCCAGCACGCTGAGGTCCCCGGCAGTTGGCCGGATGAGCCCGAGCAGGCAGCGTATGGTCGTCGTCTTCCCGGACCCGTTGGGGCCGAGGAACCCGAACACCCCACCCGCTGGGACGCACAGGTCCAGTCCCTCGACGGCCACGGAGCGCCCGCCCCGCAGCCGGCGGTACTCCTTCCGGAGCCCGTCGATCTCGATCACGTTGGTCGTCACGCCGCCCCTCGTCTCGGTGGTGGTCGACCGGAGCAGCCGGCGGTGGGCGGGGGCGCACCCGGGGTGCGCCCCGCCCCCCGGACTCGGCGCTACGGCTGCTGGTTCAGGTAGTCGCCGGTGGTCGCGCACGGGTCGAAGCCGCCGGCCGGGTCGGTATCGCCCATGACCTCGAGGTCGATCACGTCGCCTGCGGCGCCCTTGTGCACCAGGACGTGAAGCGGGTGGTTGCGCCCGGCGGTGGGCGCGATGTCCACGTTGGGGTTGTGCTCGTACACCCCGCCGGTGCTCAGGTCGATCTGGTTCTCGGCGCCGTTCTCGGCCAGGATCACGCAGGTCCCGTCCGCCAGCACGAGCACATGGGTATGCGTGGCGGCGGCCGGGCCGGCCGACAGCAGGACTGCCCCCAACATCGCCACCCCGACGCCCAGGCCCTTCCTCATCCGGTTCCTCATCGGTGCGCTCCCCTTTACCGTCATTCGGACCACCGATGTGGCGTCCGATGAGCAGACAGACGAGCGAAGCGGGGCCGCGGGTGACGCGGGCCAAAGAAATTCACAGGTACGGGTTGCCGGCGCGAGGAGTACGGCTCCTGAGGGTCGATCCACCTCTACGCCGGGCTCGCCACACAGGTCAGTCGTCGTCCTTCCAGCGATAGTCGGGGCCGGCGGCTTCACACTTGCCGTTCAACCGATCCAGGAACGTGCCGGCCTCCTTCGCGCCCGTGTCGAACAGTTTGCGGATGAACCGTGGGTCGCGGTCAAGCTTCGACTCCGTGTCGAGGCGAAGTCCGGCGGCCTCCTCGGGGATCTCGATGCAGAACAGCTCGATCTCCTTGTACGACCGCGTCCTCGGGTTCTGCTCGCGATCGATCTCGAGCATCTCCCAGGATGCGTCAACGGCGATGCCCTTTTCCTTCCTGCATCCGCGGACGATCTTGTTGATCTTCTCGATGAAGTGCATCTCTTGGCGCAACGACAGGTTGCCGGCGAGCTCGTTGCGGCGATCCCGGATGGCGCCCATGTCTTCCGGCTCGGTCCCGCGCTTGGTGGGATTGATCTGAAGGACCCAGATCTGATCGGGCCGGGCGTCGGGCAGATCGCGAACCGGCGGGTTCTGCGAGAACAGCCCATCCCAATAGAGGTGTTCCTCGCCGTTGTGCTCGGCCCGGGCCGTGCGGAACAACGTCGGCACGGCCGCCGACGCCATGATGGCGTCGGCGGTGACC
>JBOGHQ010000446.1:0-3443 GCA_050744785.1 Acidimicrobiales bacterium
CGCTCACTCCCTGCACGGGATTGCCGATTCGGGTCACCGTTCGCCCGGCCGCCGAACCCTCGACGACACCCGGTCGTGTCACACGCCGTCGCTACCGTGACCGAGTGCCTCGACTGTCGGCGTTCTACGGGATCGTCATCTACATGTACATCCGAGACCACCGCGTCGCGCACTTCCACGCGCGGCATGGCGACGACGAGGCGGTGTTCGAGGTCGCAACGGGCAAGGTGCTGGCGGGCCGGCTCCGCCCACGCCTGAGCGATCTTCGGAGAAGAGCCCCCAGCAGGTGGGGCCGTACTCGCAAATGAGTCGGTCAGGGGTCGAGGGCGCGGGGGATGGCACCCCGCCAGGCCTCGGTGGCGTCGGCCAGCGCCACGTCGACCAGGCCCTCCACCACCAGCCGGTCGCCGCCGGCCGTGCCCAGTCTGGTGACGGGAACGCCCGCCGCGCCGGCCCGGGCTTCCACCTCGGCGGCGGCGTCCGGCGTGGCGGCACCGACCACCACGCGAGAGGGCGACTCGGAGAACAGGCCGGCGTGACCGTCCACGCCGGCCACGGTGAAACCGGTGCCGGAGCGGACGGCCATCTCGGCCAGGGCCACGCCCAGGCCGCCGTCGGACACGTCGTGGAGGCCGGCGGCGGCGCCGTCGGCGGCCAGGCCACGGACCAGCTCCAGCAGGCGGCTGTGCGCCTCCAGGTCGAGGGGCGGCAGCGGGCCGCCTCGGCGGCCGTGGGCCCGCAGGGCCCACAGGGAGCCGCCCAGCTCCGGGACCGTGGTGCCGAGGAGCAGCAGCGTGGCTCCGTCCACCAGGGTCACGCCGGGCGGGCGCCGCTCCAGCCGGTCGATGAGACCCACGACGCCCACCACCGGCGTGGGGTCGATGTCGCGCCCCCGGCTCTCGTTGTAGAGGCTGACGTTGCCGCCCACCACGGGCAGGCCCAGGGCCCGGCACGCCTCGGCCATGCCGTCGATGGCCTCCGACAGCTGCCACATCACCTCGGGGTGCTCGGGGTTGCCGAAGTTGAGGCAGTTCACGACGGCGGCGGGGCGGGCGCCGGCGCAGGCCACGTTGAGGGTGGACTCGGCCACCACCATGGCGGTGCCGGTCCGGGGATCGAGGGCGCACCAGCGGGCGTTGCCGTCGGTGGCCACGGCCAGCGCCCGGCGTCGCTCCCGTGCCGCCGCGGGCAGGCCCGGCGCCTTGAGGAGGAGGACGGCGGCGTCGCCCCCCGGCCCCTCCACCGTGTTGAGGAACAGCTGGTGGTCGTACTGGCGGTACACCCACACGGGGTCGAGGAGCAGGTCGAGCAGCTCCGTGCCCGGGTCGGTCGAGCCCAGCGGGCCGAGGGCGGGCGGCGGGGCCGGCGCCTTCCTGGGCCGGTCGTACAGGGGGGCGTCCTCGTGCAGCGAGGCGGCCGGCACGTCGGCCAGCACCTCGCCGCCGGGCCGGTCCAAGATGCGGAGCCGCCCTCCTTCGGTGACGGTACCGACCACCGAGGCCCGCACGTCCCAGCGCCGGCACACCGACAGGACCCGCTCCAGCGACTCGGGGGTGACGATGGCCAGCATGCGCTCCTGGCTCTCGCTGGTCATGACCTCGAAGGGGGCCATGCCCGGTTCCCGCTGCGGCACCGCGGAGACGTCGACGTCCATGCCCACCCCACCCCGTGAAGCCGTCTCGCTGGTGGCACAGGTGAGCCCGGCCCCGCCGAGGTCCTGGATGCCAACCACCAGGCCGGCGTCGAGCAGCTCGAGGCAGGCCTCGATGAGGCGCTTCTCCTCGAAGGGATCGCCCACCTGAACGCTGGGGCGCTTGTCGGCGTCGGCCTCGGCGTCGCCGAAGCCGGCCGAGGCCAGCACGCTCACGCCGCCGATGCCGTCCCGACCGGTGGTCGATCCCAGCAGCACAGCCAGGTTCCCCACGCCGGTGGCGGCCCCCAGGACCAGCCGCTCGGTGGGCATGACGCCGAGGCACATCACGTTGACGAGCGGGTTGTCGGCGTAGCACTCGTCGAACACCACCTCGCCGCCCACGGTGGGCACGCCCACCGAGTTGCCGTAGCCGGAGATGCCGCTCACCACGCCCTCGAAGATCCACCGGGTGCGGGCGTCATCGAGGGGCCCGAAGCGGAGCGGGTCGAGCAGGGCGATGGGACGGGCGCCCATGGTGAAGATGTCTCGCAGGATGCCCCCCGCCCCTGTGGCCGCCCCCTGGTAGGGCTCGACCGCCGACGGATGGTTGTGGCTCTCGATGCGCACCGCCAGCGCCACGCCGTCGCCGGCGTCGATAACACCGGCGTTCTCGCCCGGCCCCACCAGCACCTGCGGCCCCTCGGTGGGCAGGCGGCGCAGGTGGAGTCGGGACGACTTGTAGGAGCAATGCTCGCTCCACATGACCGCGTACATGGCCAGTTCGAGGTGGTTGGGCTCCCGGCCCAGGATGGCGGCAATGGCGTCCGCCTCCTCGTCCGTGAGCCCCAGGGCGCGCGCCAAGCTGTGGTCCATCGGGCCCGAGACTACGTGTCCCCGCCCGGGCCGACGGGTTTTCCGGCCCATTTCACGATGCCTTCGTCCGGATAGGTTTGATCTAGCGATGAGAAACGTGGAATATTAAGGTCATGCCGCCCAAGAAGAAGACCAAGTCTCCGATGTCACAGGAGCACAAGCAAGCACTTGCCACCGGAAGGGAGCAGGGTCGCGCCGTGCGTAGGTACCTCGAGGCGTTAGAGGCTCATCGGCCCAAGCGCGGGCGGAAGCGCACACCGGATTCGATAAAGCGACGCTTGTCCGACATCGAGGGTCGGCTGGAGACGGCCGACCCTCTTTCCCGGCTCCAACTGGTGCAGGAGCGCATGAACCTGGAGTCGGAGCTGGCCGCCAAGTCGGAGGCCGTCGACCTGTCCAGCCTGGAGGCAGAGTTCGTGGCCGCCGCCAAGGAGTACGGCGAACGCAAGGGCATCACCTACGCCGCCTGGCGGGAGGCCGGCGTCGACGCGGCCGTGCTGAAGATAGCCGACATCCGGAGGGGGGCAGCAGCCTCGGCCTAGCCCGGCCTAGCCCGAGGACCCTGGAGCGGTACGGAACCTGTTCACCGGCGGGCGGCTGCGGCGCTCGCAAGAACGGACCGCAGGAGGACGTTGCCGTCCTCCGATCCCAGCAGCGCGCTCGAGGCCCGCTCCGGATGGGGCATCAGCCCGACGACGTTGCCCGCTTCATTACAGATGCCCGCAATGTCGGCCATGGAGCCGTTCGGGTTGTCGACATAGCGCAGGATCACGCGCTCCTCGTCGTGAAGGTCCTGCAACGTCGCGGCCGAGCACGTGTAATTGCCCTCGAAATGATTGATGGGCATCCGCAGTATCTCGCCCGGCGTGGCGCCGGAGGTGAGCACGGATTTCGTGCTGTCCACCCGCACCTCCACGGTGGTGCACAGGAACTTGAG
>JBOGHQ010000447.1:0-14983 GCA_050744785.1 Acidimicrobiales bacterium
CCTCAACAGCCAGGGCTGCGAGCGGTAGTGGGAGGGGCCGGCCGTCCCGGGCTTCCGGGACGGCCGGGGAGGTCCGATCGGGTGGGAGCCGCGGCGGCGCTCCCCCCCGATCGACGCGCCCGGCCCCGGGTCGGTGGCTGGAGCAGGGCCGCCGCCACCCGTTACCATTTCACGTCCGGGGGGCAGAGCCTGGGGGACAGGAAAGCGCAGCTGTGGATCCACGGGAACGACAGACGTTGGCAGGACCCGCGTGACCGCACCCCCTCGCGGCCGTTCCCGGCGCCCCAACCCGTTCGATGTCCTGGGCATCTCGCCCATGGCCGAGCCGGCCGAGATCACCTCCGCCTACCGCCGGCTGGCCAAGAAGTACCACCCCGACAAGTACGCCGAGCGGCCCGAGAAGGTGCGCAAGGCGGCCGAGCAGCGAATGCAGGAGCTCAACGAGGCCTACAAGAGGGCCCGTAGCCGCTCCCGGGACATGTGGGACGACGTCGACGGGGAGCCGCGGGGCGGCCGCACCTCGCCCTGGACTGGCTCCGACGTGGGCGCCTGGTCCCGCACCGCCAAGCGCACCGAGTCAGAGGCGGCCCGCAGGGTCCGCATGGCCATGGCGCGCGATCAGGCCGAGCGAGCCGCCCGGGCCCACGAGTCGCAAGCCCGGATGTTCCGCGTGCTGCGCAACGAGGCCCGCAAGCAGGCCCAGTACGGCGACGCGGTGGCCCGCTCCCGGTCCAGCCTCTCCAAGATCCCGAGCACCCTCTACGGCGCCGGCCAGGCGGCCCACAGCAACGAGCTGGCCTGCCGTGCGTGCAAGGTCATCCAGCGCCTCCCCACCAACTGGCAGGACCAGCTGATCGACACCGTGTTCTTCTGCTCCAGCTGCAACACCCTGCTGCTCAGCCGCTGACCCGGCGCCCCTCGGGCTGCCGCTCAGCCCCCGGTGGTGGTGGTGCCACCCGGCGCCGGCGTCTGGGCCTGGAGGGTGAAGCTCTTGGCCACCCGGTCGAAGGCCGGGACGAGGTCGAGCAACTCGCTGGTGGGCAGGGCCTGGAAGACCATCGAGTAGAGCTGGTCGCCGTTGAGCAGGAAGTAGTGGACGTGCACGCCCTCCACCGGGCTGTCCTCGGTCTTCGGGGTGTAATACAGGTAGAGGGTGGCGGGAAGGCCGTTCAGGGTCACCGACTGGGGCTCGGTGAGCAGCTCCAAGCCGGACAGGGCCTGTTGGATTTCGGCCTGCGCGGTGGCCGGGGCGGCCCGACGCACGGTGACCTGGAAGTAGCACTCCCCGCCGGCGCTGAGCAGGAGGCGCTCCTCGCCGCTGGCCTCGCGGATGGGTTGCCAGCTGGCCGGGTACTCGAGGGTGAACCCGGCCGGGGCGTCGCTCACCGCCTGGTAGTCGTCATTCGGGGTGGGGCAGTCCTCTGAGGCCGTCGCCGCCGTGGTGCGAGTGGTGGACGCCGCCGTGGTGGTCGTGGTGGACGCCTGCTGGTCGTCGCCGCCGTCCCCTAGGAGCAGGATGGCGCCCAGGCCCAGCACCACGACCAGGGCGATCAGGGCCAGCGCCGTCCAGGGCGACCGCCGCGGTTCTCCGTCCTCGCCGCCGCCGTCCTCGGCCGTGGCGGGGGGTGGCGCCGGCGGGGCGGGGGCGGGGGGTTCCTCCTCGAGCTCGCCAGCAGTGGCGGTGGCCAGGTCGGGCTCGGCAAGCGCAGCGTCCTCCACCGGCTCGTCCATGGCGGCAGGCGGCGGCGAAGGCGGCGGAGGGGCCGTCTCCGGTGGCGGAGGGAGTGGCGCCGGCTCCGGATCCGGCGGCGGACCGGCGGCGGGCTCCGCAGGGATGGGTGGTTCGATGGGGCCGTCGTCGGGCCGGCCGCCAGCGCCGATCCCTTCTGGATCGGGGCCGCTGGCAGGAAGGTCGGGCCTGTCGGTCACCCCATCACGGTAGTCGCCCCTCCCTGGGTGTAGGGATCGACGCCAATGCCGGCAGCGTGGGATGCTGGCGGGTGACCCCATCCACGGCGGCTCAGGTGGTACATCTGGACCGACCAGTGTTTTTGGGGCACATGTGCATTGACCACCTAGCTGTCGAAAGACTATGGTGACCCAGCACCCAAAGAGAAGGGGGTTTGTGCATGGAAGGCGGAGGAGAGGCGGTGCTCACGGGCTGGTACATCGGCTACGTGATCGCACTGGTCGTCATCACGGTGGTGGTGATCCTCGCGGCCATCATCCTGGGACTGGCGCGGCGGATCGGCGTGCAGGCCGAAGCCATCACGGCCTCCCTGGACGAGGGCAGGGTCAACACGTTGCCCTTGTGGGAGGTCGACAAGGTGAACGAGGAGCTCCGGCTGATCATCCGTGACGCCGAGCAGGCGCGGATGGCACTGGGAGGTGGACGCTGATGTTGATGGCCCTTCAGTCGGAGCACGTCACCTTCTGGTGGATCACGCTGGGCATGGGCGCGGTCGTGATCGTGGCCGTCATCGTGCTGCTGTCGCTGCTCGTCAGCTTCGTCGACGACATCGACCGGAACCTGATGGACGTGTGGGACACCGCCACGCGTCTCGCAGCCAACACGGCCACCACCTGGATGCTGAACCAGACG
The DNA here is from genome assembly GCA_050744785.1 of Acidimicrobiales bacterium. GTDB lineage: Bacteria > Actinomycetota > Acidimicrobiia > Acidimicrobiales > JBOGHQ01. The sequence continues at coordinate 2,603 of JBOGHQ010000447.1, forward strand.
GTGGCCCGTACCGAGGAGCTCGGAGCTGAGCTGGACCGCCACGCCGAGCTGCTCTCGGCCCGTGGAGGTGGCCGGCGATGACGCTGCGCATCTTCCTCACCGTCCTGGAGATCGCGCTGTTCGTGATCGTCCTCGGGTACTTCCTCAACCGCATCACCGGCCAGCTGGTCAGCGTCAACCGGACCCTGGCCAAGATCACCTTCGGCGTGCGGGCCGTCGAGACACAGTGCAACGTCATCGGCCCCGCCGCCGACCGGCTCAACTCCAACCTGGCCTCGGTGGCGGCCGGCCTGGAGGACGCCGCCGCTCGCGCCGAGCGCCTGGCTCGATAAGGCCCGGTAACGTCTGACCCCGTGACTGGCGGGCTGCTCCCACCGTTCGGAGAGCCCGCCGGTCAACGGGTCGGGGACGTCGAGGTCATCACCGCTTTCCTGCGGGAGGACCCGTCGTCCATCCACTCCGAGCACTTCCACGTCGAAGGTTCGGTCCTCGTCGGCGGCGGCGACATGGCCACCGCCCTCAGGGTCGCTCCCCGCACCTTCCTGCTCCGGGTGGACCTCCCTCCCGACCTCGAGGCGGCCCGGCAGGCGGTCGAGGCCGTCATGGAGGCCGAGGGTCTCATCCTGCTGGACAGGGAGACCCTGCTGGCCGCACCCATCGCCATCCAGCGGGTCGGCTTGCGCTTCTCCACCTGGGACCTCTGGGGCGCCCAGATCGACGAGTCGTTCGCCGATCTGCGCCGGGCCGCGGCAGGGGAGTGGGAGGACCTGCTCCCGGGCGGTATCCCGCCGGTGGGCGGGCCCCCGGATTGAGCCGCCTGGAGGCGGTGGTGTTCGACGTGGACGGCACGCTGGTGGACAGCGAGCGCCATGGCCACCGGGTCGCGTTCAACGTGGCCTTCGAGGAGTTCGGCCTGCCCTACCGGTGGGACGAGGACGAGTACGGGGACCTGCTGCGGGTCACCGGCGGGCGGCGGCGCATCGACGGCTACCTGGCCCGCCACGGCATGCCCGAGGAGGAGCGGTCCGACCTGGCCGGGCGCCTGCACGAGCGGAAGACGGCGATCATGACCGAGCTCATCGAGGCCGGGCGCATCGAGGCCCGACCCGGCGCCAACCGCCTGCTGGCCGAGCTGGCCGCCGCCGGGTGCCGCCTGGCGGTGGCCACCACCGGCAGCCGGGGCTGGGTGGAGCGGGTGCTCGAGCGGTCGACGTCCGGCGCCCGGTTCGGGGCCATCGTCACCGGCGACGAGGTCGGCGCCCGCAAGCCCGACCCGGAGGCCTTCGTGGTGGCCCTGGAACGGCTGGGCGTGCCAGCCGACTCGGCGGTGGCGGTGGAGGACTCCGCCGAGGGCCTGGAGTCGGCGCTGGGCGCCGGGCTCCGCTGCGCCGTCGTGGTGAACGGCTACACCGCCGGCCACGACCTCGACGGCGCCGACCTGATCCTCGACGGGTTCGGCGAGCCCGACGCCCCGGCCCAGGTCCTGGCCGACCGCCGCCACACCGGCTGCGCCGGTGTGCTCGACGCCGCCACCCTCACTCGCCTCCTCCCGGGCACGGCCACTCCCGAGTAAATAAGGTCCGGAATCCGGACCTTATTTACTCGGGAGTGAGATCAACCGCCGGCGGCGGCCTGGGCCTCGGGACCGCCGGGGGGGGCGTCGTCGGCGTCGAGGTCCATCCCGTACTCGATGGTTCCCGGGCCCCGCTGGTCCTCGTCGATCGACGTCGGGCGCTCCTCGTCGTCGGAGACCAAGGTGTCGTCGTCGCCCTCGGCGGTGGCCTCGTCGTCGCCGCCGTCCGAGGTGGTTTCGTCGGCTTCCGACGTGGGCTCCTTGTCCTCCTCCTTGGCAGCGGGCCGCTCGTCGGGGTCGGAGTCCCGGGTGGCCTCAGTGTCCCGGACGTTGTCGGGGTTCTCGTGCTCGGTGTCGGAGAAGACCCGGCTCTTGAGGATGTCCTCGGCCTCGATGCACAGCAGGTCGTGCTTGGTCAGCGTGCCGCCAGCAGAGACGATGCGCGTGGCCTGGCGCAGCCGGGCCCGCTCCAAGGCGTTGCGGACGCTGCGGGCGTTGGCGAAGCGGGGCTGTTGCATGCGCCGGTCCAGGTACTCGCGGAAGGCCTCGGCCGCCTCCTCGGAGAACTCGTACTGCTGCTCGGCGAGCATGAGCTCGGCGATGGCCGCCAGCTCGTCCAGGGAGTAGTCGGGGAAGTGGATGTGGTGGGCGATGCGGGAGCCCATGCCGGGGTTGGACTGGAAGAACTGGTCCATCCGGTCCTTGTAGCCGGCCAGGATCACCACGACGTTCTCGCGCTCCTGCTCCATGATCTGGAGGAGGATCTCGATGGTCTCCTGCCCGTAGTCCCGTTCGTTCTCCTGGCGGTACAGGTAGTAGGCCTCGTCGATGAAGAGCACGCCGCCCATGGCCCGCTTGAGGACCTCTTTGGTCTTGGGCGCGGTGTGGCCGATGTACTGGCCCACCAGGTCGTCACGGGTGACGGCCACCAGGTGGCCCTTGCGGAGGTAGCCGAGGCGGTGCAGCAACTCGGCCATGCGGAGCGCCACGGTGGTCTTGCCCGTACCCGGGCTGCCCGTGAAGGACATGTGGAGGCTGGGCCGGGTGGAGGCGATGCCGAACCGCCGGCGCAACCTGTCGACGAGGAGGAGGTCGCCGATCTCCCGGATGCGGGTCTTGACCGGCTCCAAGCCGACCAGCTCCCGGTCCAGGCGGTCGAGGACCTCCTTGGTCTGGACGGAGGCTTCCTCCTCCCCGACGTCGACGGTGTCGTCGTCGGAGAGGAGGTCCTCCTGCTCCTTCTGTTCCTTGTCCTCGCCGTCCCCCCCCGAAGACGGCCCCCCGCGCATGCCGAAACCACGCGGCGAGTTGCCCTCGGTGTCGCTCATCAGCTGCCGTTCTCGCGGTACCGCTCGCCGTGCGGCTGTTCGTAGGCGTAGGCCCGCAGCGTGTAGTTCATCTTCCGGTCGTGGACCTCGGTGCGCTCCAGCTGGAAGCCGGGCTCCTCGGGCGGCCGGTTGACGATGAAGTCGAAGGCCGTGGTCTGGCGGCAGTGCCGGGGGTCGTAGGCCGTCACCTTGATGTAGTGGTTCGGGTAGGCCTCGCGGCAGTTCCTGACCTCCATGAAGGCGGCCGAGGCGTCGTCGATGTCGAACATGGGCAGGTCCCACATGTCCCAGTAGCTGTTGCGGGGATGGGGGTCGTCGGTGAACTCGATGGCGAGGGCCCACTTGTTCTCGATGGCGTACTCGAGCTGGAGCTTGATCTCGTCGTCGGTGAGCTCAGGGAGGAACGAGAACGTTCCCTGGGTGACTTTCATGCGTTCCTCTCAGGCTGACGTCGGCGTCTCGACGACGTCGGCGGTGTCGGTGGACTCGTAGTTGAAGGAGATCTCGCCCCAGGTGTCGAGGGCGACCTGGAGGGACGGGCACTTCTTGGCCAGGTCCTTCAGGATCTGGGGGCCTTCCTTGATGTAGTCGCGGCCCTCGTTGCGGGCCTTGATCATGCCCTCGACCGCGACCCGGTTGGCCTCGGCGCCGGCCGCGATGCCCGACGGGTGGCCGATGGTGCCGCCGCCGAACTGGAGCACGACGTCCTCGCCCAGGTACTCGAGCAACTGGTGCATCTGGCCGGCGTGGATGCCGCCCGACGCCACCGGCATGGTGCCCGGCATGGACGCCCAGTCCTGGTCGAAGTAGATGCCCGTCTTGGGGTCCTTGGGGATGTAGTTGAGGCGCAGGGTGTCGTAGTACCCCTTGATCATGTTGGGGTCGCCCTCCAGCTTGCCCACCACCGTGCCGGCGTGGACGTGGTCGACGCCCATGAGGCGCACCCACTTGGAGATGACCCTGAAGCTCACGCCGTGGTTCTTCTGGCGGGTATACGTGCCGTGGCCGGCCCGGTGCAGGTGGAGGATGGTGCCGTTGGCCCGGGCCCACTTGGCCATGGTGTGGATGGCCGTGTAGCCGATGATCAGGTCGATCATGATGATGACCGTGCCGACCTCCTTGGCGAACTCGGCCCGCTCGTACATCTCCTCCTGGGTGGCGGCTGTGACGTTCAGGTAGTGGCCCTTGACCTCACCGGTCTGCTCCTGGGCTCGCTGGACGCCCTCCATGCAGTACAGGTACCGGTCCCGCCAGCGCATGAACGGCTGGCTGTTGATGTTCTCGTCGTCCTTCACGAAGTCGAGGCCGCCCCGCAGCGCCTCGTAGACGACCCGGCCGTAGTTCTTGGCCGACAGGCCCAGCTTGGGCTTGGTGGTGGCGCCCAGCAGCGGACGGCCGAACTTGTTGATGTACTCCCGCTCCATCACGATGCCGTGGGGCGGGCCGTGGAAGGTCTTGACGTAGTGGGGCGGGATGCGCAGGTCCTCGAGGCGGAGGGCCTTCAGGGCCTTGAAGCCGAAGACGTTGCCGATGATCGACGCCGTGAGGTTGGGGATGGACCCCTCCTCGAACAGGTCGATGTTGTAGGCGATGTAGGCGATGTACTGGTTCTCGGTGCCCGGCACGGGCTCGACCTTGTAGCACTTGGCCTGGTAGCGCTTGTAGTTGGTCAGCCGGTCGGTCCACACCACCGTCCAGGTGGCCGTGGACGACTCGCCGGCCACGGCGGCGCCGGCCTCCTCCGGTGGTACGCCCTTCTGCGGCGTGACCCGGAAGGCGGCCAGGATGTCGCTGTCGTCCGGTACGTAGTCGGGCTCGTAGTAGCCCATCTTGGCGTAGGGGATGACGCCGGCGCCCCAGCGCTTCTCACCCTCCAGCTGCTGCTGGCCCTTCTTGCCATTCTCTGCCATGGGGTCTCCTGACCACTCGCTTACCGGGCCATCTAATCACCGATTCCATCAAGCGTCTATGTGCGATCCGCACACGATCCATAACCAAACAATGATGTATGATGGCAGAACGTGACCCTTCATCAGCTACGTACCTTTTTGGCGGTGGCCGAAACCGGATCCGTGCGGGCTGCGGCCGAGCGGCTGGTGGTCACCCAGCCGGCCGTGTCCTCGGCCTTGGCCGTCTTGAGCGCCGAGGTGGGCGTGCCGCTGGTGGCTCGCGACGGCCGCGGCCTTCGCCTCACGCCGGCCGGCACCGCCTTCGCGACCTACACCCGCCAGGCCCTGGGCCTGCTGGGCCAGGCCGTCAACGCCGCCGCCGGCCACGACCACCCGGAGCGGGGCCGCCTGCGCCTGGCCGCCGTCACCACCGCCGGGGAGCGCATCGTGCCGCGCCTGCTGGCCGGGTTCCGCCACCGCTACCCGGAGGCAGGCGTGGTGCTCGAGGTCGGGAACCGGCGGCGGGTCTGGGACCTCCTGGCCAACCGCGAGGTCGACTTGGCCATCGGCGGCCGCCCCCCGGCCGGCCAGCCCCTGGTCACCCTGGCCACCCGGCCCAACCTGCTGCTGGTGGTCGCCGCCCCTGGGCCGGAGCCTGCGCCGGTGCGTCAGGTCGGCCTCGACGACCTGGCCCAGGCCACCTGGCTCCTGCGCGAGCCCGGCTCCGGTACCCGCGGCACCACCGAGGAGCTGCTCAACGACCTCGAGCTCGACCCTCGGGTCCTCACCGTGGGGTCCAACGGCGCCATCCTCGAGAGCGTTCAGGCCGGGCTGGGCATCACCCTGATCTCGCGCGACGCGGTGGCCACCGAGCTGGACAGCGGCCGCCTCGAGGAGTGGCGCCACGGGCGGCTCCCGCTGCGGCGGGAGTGGCATGTGGTGGGCCGGGCCGGCGAGGAGCTGGACCCCACCGCCGCCCTCCTGCTCGACCACCTGGGTGTGTCCGGCGTCGTCGGCGAGCCGTTCACCCTGGTGGCGCGCCGCCCCCGGCAAGGTGACACGGCGCCCACCGGCTCGTAGGATCGTGCCTGCACGACCGCACGAGGAGGAACCACCATCAGCGCGACCGATCTCAATGCAGTGGCCCGGGCCATGGTGGCCCCCGGCAAGGGAATCCTCGCCGCCGACGAGAGCTCTGGCACCATCACCAAGCGCTTCGAGGCCATCGGCGTCGAATCCACCTTCGACAGCCGGCGGGATTACCGCCAGGTGCTCCTCACCACGCCCGGCCTGGAGGAGTTCGTCAGCGGGGTCATCCTCTACGACGAGACCCTCCGCCAGTCCACCACCGACGGCGTCCCGTTCCCCCGGCTCCTGGAGGAGCGGGGGATCATGCCCGGCATCAAGGTCGACACCGGCGCAAAGCCGATGCCCTTCTCGCCGGAGGAGAAGATCACCGAAGGCCTCGACGGGCTCCCCGACCGGGTGAAGGAGTACGTCTCGCTCGGGGCCAAGTTCGCCAAGTGGCGGGCCGTCATCACCATCGGCGAGGGCATCCCCACCGACTACTGCATCGAGGCCAACGCCCACGCCCTGGCCCGCTACGCCTCCATCTGCCAGGAGGGTGGCCTGGTCCCCATCGTCGAGCCCGAGGTCCTCATGGACTGGGAGAACGACATCGGCCGCTGCTACGAGGTCACCAAGCGGGCCCACCTGGCCGTCTTCCGGGCCCTCCAGCTCCACCAGGTCCAGCTGGACGGCATGATCCTCAAGCCCAACATGGCCATCGCCGGCAAGAAGGCCGCCACCCAGGCCGGCGTGGACGAGGTGGCCGAGAAGACCGTCAAGCTCCTTCGGGAGACGGTGCCGGCCGCCGTGCCGGGGATCGCCTTCCTCTCCGGCGGCCAGAGCGCCGAGGTGGCCACCGAGCACCTCAACGCCATGAACAAGCTGGGCCCCCACCCGTGGCAGCTCAGCTTCTCCTACGGCCGGGCCCTCCAGGACCCCGCTCTCACCGCCTGGAAGGGCGAGGCCTCCAACGCCGACGCCGGCCAGGCCGCCCTCTACACCAGGTCCAAGGCCAACAGCCTGGCCACCGCCGGCAAGTACGCCCCCGACTTCGAGACGGCGGGCGCCTAGCCGACGCCACCCTCTCCACTCCCGAGTAAATAAGGTCCGGGATCCGGACCTTATTTACTCGGGAGTGAGGGGGACCTCGACGGTGACGGTCGTGCCCTCCCCCGGGGCCGACACGACGTTGACACGGGCGCCGGCCAGCGCGGCCCGTTCCTGCATGCCCACCAGGCCGAAGGCGTCGGGGCGGCGCGCCTCGCGGGCCCGTTCCACCTCGAAGCCGCGGCCGTCGTCGGCCACCACGAGCCGGGCCAGGCCGTCCCCGGTGGCCAGCCCGATGTGCACGGACGTGGCCCCGGCGTGCTTGGCCACGTTCTGGAGGGCCTCCTGGGCGATGCGGAACAGGGCCGTCTCCACATGGGGCGGCAGGGGCGGTGGTTCGAGGTCGACGGTGACGCGCACGCCGCCAGGCAGGGAGGCGGCCAGGCTCTCCAGGCCCGGTCCCAGGCCCAGGTCGTCCAGCACGGCGGGGCGCAGCCCGACGATGGTGCGGCGGGCCTCCTCCAGGGTGGCGGCGGCCAGCTCCTTGGACGCGGCCAGCTCGCCGGCCACCACGCCGGGGTCGTGGGGGGCGGCCTCCTCGGCCGCCGAGAGGTGGTACCAGAGGCTCACCAGGCGCTGGCAGATGCCGTCGTGGATGTCGGCCGCCACCCGGCGCCGCTCCACCTCCTGCAGCTCGATGGTGCGGGCCGCGAACCGCTCCAGCTCCGCCTCCCGCTCGGCCAGGCGTGAGTACAAGCGGGCGTTCTCCACGATCCCGCCCAGCAGGCCGGCCACGTCGGACAGGACGGCCAGCTCCTCCTCGGAGTGATGGCGCCGGGCCTTGGAGTGGACGTTCACCACGCCGACGACACGGCGGCCCCGGCCGATCATCGGGAGCGACACGAGGGAGGCGTAGTCCTCGCCGCGCAGGGCCGGGATGTACTTGTAGCGGGGGTCACTCCACTTGTCGTCCACCACCACGGGTTGGGCGTGCTGGGCCACCCACCCGGCCACGCCCTCGCCGATGGCCAGCTCGATGGTGCCGGCCAGCTGGTCGAAGGGCGGCGTGGCGCCGGTGAGCACCAGGCAGCCCCGCTCCTCCTCCACGAGGTGGACGAAGCACACGTCGGCCCCGTGGGCCTCGATCACCAGGTCGGCCACCCGGCGCACCACCTCGCGCAGATCCAGGTCCTCCTCGGTGACCTCGATGATGCGGCGCAGCAGCAGCTCGCCGGCGGGCCGGACCGCCGGACCGCTCAATGGAACAGCCCCTCCCGGAGGGCGGCGGCGATGGCCTGGGCCCGGTCGGCCACCGCGAGCTTGCGGTAGATGGCCCGGGCGTGGGTCTTCACCGTCTCCTCGCCCATGACCAGGTGGTGGGCGATGGCGCGGTGGGTGAGGCCCCGGACCATCTGCTCGAGCACCTCGCTCTCGCGGTGGGTGAGGCCGAGGTGGGCGCCGGGCCAGTACTCGCCGCTGTGGAGGCGGGCCGCCGACAGCGCCACCCGGCCCACGAGGGCGGCGTCGATGGCGATCTCCCCGTCCATCACCCGCTCGAGGTGGCCCACCAGCTCCTGGCCGGTGACGCGCTTGAGGAGGAACCCGGAGGCGCCGGCCCGCAGGGCCTGGAAGAGGTACTGCTCGTCGTCGTAGACGGTGAGGAACACGACCCGCAGACCATGGAACGTGGCCAGCAGCTCCTGGCACAGATCGAGGCCGCTGGCCCCTTTCAGGCGGACGTCCAGCAGCACCAGGTCGGGCCGCAGCCGGCGTACCAGCTCGGGCGCGTCGCCGGCGTCGGTGGCCTGGCCCACGATCTCCACCCGCGCCGCGTGGGGCCGCAGCATGGCGGCCAGCCCGTCCAGCACCATCTGGTGGTCGTCGACCAGCACTGCCCGGATCGGCACCACGGCGGGCCCGGGCTCGGCCGCGTTCACCACCAGGTCATGGTACTGGGGGAGGGGCGCGACAACTCCCCCGATCCCCGTTCCGGGGGAGGACTCGGGCGGCGGTGTCTCCTAAGGTGAAGGGATCATGGCTTCCCCCTCCGCGCCTTCGACCGAACAGTTCAGCATCGTCCCATCCGTCCTGCCGTCGGACTTCGCCCGGCTGGGCGAGGAGCTCCAGGCCCTCGAGAAGGCCGGCGCCGACCGCATCCAGTGGGACGTCATGGACGGCGTGTTCGTCCCCAACCTCACCTTCGGCCCCGACATCATCAAGTCGGTGCGGTCATGGGTGGACATGCCCTTCGAGGCCCACCTCATGGTGATCGACCCCGATCCCATGCTGAAGACCTGGGCCGACGCCGGCTGCTACCAGGTCATCGTCCACGCCGAGACGTGCCGGCACCTGCACCGCACCCTGGCCTCCATCGGCGACATGGGCGCCAAGGCGGCCGTGGCCCTGAACCCGTCCACCCCGCTGGACGTGGTCCGGCATGTCCTCGACCTGCTGGACATGCTCCTGGTGATGACGGTGAACCCCGGGTTCGGCGGCCAGGCCTACATCGCCTCCATGGAGCCCAAGATCGCCGAGGCGGCGGCCATGCTGCGCAACGCCGACCACTACATCGAGCTGGAGGTGGACGGCGGCATCGGCCCGGAGACCATCGAGGGAGCCGTCAAGGCCGGCGCCCGGGCCCTCATCGCCGGCAGCGCCCTCTACAAGGACCCCGAGGGCCTCGAGCACGCCGTCTCCGACCTGCGGGCCCGCGCCCGCGCCGCCTGCCCCGGGGTCGAGTAGCGGCCGGACCTGATCTCTTGAGCCCCGACAACGCCCCCACGAGGACGACGATGCCCGACAAGCAGATAGCCATCCAGCGAGCCTGGCAGCGCGACAACGGGTCGGCCCGCACCCGACCCGCCATGCTGGCGATCGCCGGCGACAGCGCAGCCGGCAAGACCACCCTCACCAAGGGCCTGGTGGGCGCGCTCGGCGCGGCGCACTGCACGTCGATCTGCACCGACCACTACCACCGCTACGACCGGGAGGAGCGCAAGGACAAGCCGTTCACGCCGCTGCACCCGAACTGCAACTACGTGGACGTCATGGAGCAGCACCTCCAGCTGATCGCCCTCGGGCAGCCCGTCCTCCAGCCGGTGTACAGCCACAGGGACGGCACCCTCGGCCGTCCCCTGCTGGTGGAGCCGGCCCGGTACGTGATCATCGAGGGGCTGCTCCCGCTCTACTCCAAGCTGTCGCGGGCCTGCTTCGACGTCGGCGTCTACCTCGACCCGCCCGAGGAGATCCGCTACCAGTGGAAGATCACGCGGGACACCACCAAGCGGGGCTACACCGAAGAGCAGGTCCGGGCCGACCTGGAGAAGCGCGAGCCCGAGTCAGCCCAGTTCATCCGCCCCCAGCGGGCCCACGCCGACATCGTGGTGCGCTTCGCCCCCATCGAGGAGCGGGGCGAGACGGTCTCCGACCCACTCAGCGCCACCCTGCTGCTGCGGCCGACCATCGCCCACCCCGACCTGCACAACATCCTCACCGAGGACACCCGCAAGGCCATCCACATGAAGCTGAGCCGGGACGACGACGGCAAGCCGGTGGACGCCGTCCACATCCACGGCTATGCCGACCCGGACGTCAACGAGAAGGTCAAGCGGGCCATCTGGGACGAGCTCGGGGTCGACGAGCCCCTGCCGGAGTCACTGGGCGAGCTGGAGCCGGGCGGGGCCCGCAGCGAGCCCCTGGCCCTTACCCAGCTGCTCCTGCTCTACCACCTGATCCAGGCCGGCCAGAACCGCTGAGGGCCGGCCCGGCTGGCCCCGGCCCCTCCGCCGGGGGGGCCGCTCAGGGCTCCACCGGTCCGCCTGAGTCCAGGGCCGGCGGCGGGCCGAGCGGAGGGAGCCGGGCGGCCAGCACGTCGTCGGCGGCCACGATCTCGTCGCCGTACCCCTGCTCGGCCAGGAACCGCTGGCGGCGGGCCGCGAAGTCCTGGTCGTTGGTGTCGCGGGAGACCACCGCGAAGAACCACGCGCCTCGCCCGTCGTGCTTGGGCCGCAGGATGCGGCCCAGCCGCTGGGCCTCCTCCTCGCGGCTGCCGAAGGTCCCCGACACCTGGACGGCGACGGTGGCCTCGGGCAGGTCGATCGAGAAGTTGGCCACCTTCGACATCACCAGGACCGGTACCCGGCCCCGCCGGAACTCCTCGTAGAGGCGCTCCCTGTCGCGATTGGGGGTCCGGCCGGTGACCAGCGGGGCCCCCAGCCGGCGGGCCACCTGTTCCAGCTGGTCGAGGTACTGGCCGATGACGAGGGTGGGCTCGCCGGCGCCAGCGGCCTCCCGGCAGAGCCGCTCGACCACGGCCAGCTTCGAGCGGGCGGTGGCGCCGACCCGGTAGCGCTCGTCGGGCTCGGCCAGGGCGTAGGCCATGCGCTCCTCGTCGGAGAGGGTCACCCTGACCTCCACGCAGCGGGCCGGGGCGATCCATCCCTGGGCCTCGATGTCCCGCCAAGGTGCGTCGAACCGCTTGGGCCCGATGAGGCTGAACACGTCCCCCTCCTTGCCGTCCTCCCGGACCAGGGTGGCGGTGAGCCCGAGCCGGCGCCGGCTCTGGATCTCGGCCGTCATGCGGAACACCGGCGCGGGGAGGAGGTGCACCTCGTCGTAGATCACCAGCCCCCAGTCCTCGGACGAGAACAGGTCCATGTGCGGGAACATCCCGTGCCGGCGGGTGGTGACGATCTGGTAGGTGGCGAGGGTGACCGGGCGGACTTCCTTGCGATCACCCGAGTACTCGCCGATCTCGCCGTCGGTGAGGGTGGTCCGGGCCAGCAGCTCGGCCCGCCACTGGCGGGCGGCCACGGTGTTGGTGACCAGGACGAGTGTCCGGGCGCCGGCGCGGGCCATCGCGGCCAGGCCGACCAGGGTCTTGCCGGCCCCGCAGGGGAGCACCACCACGCCGCTGCCGGCTGCCCCGAAGGCCTCCACCGCCTGCTCCTGGTAGGGCCGGAGGGCGAAGCCGGCGTCGTGGCGCACGGCGACTCGTCGGCGGGCAGGTCGAGCAGGCACAGGCCGTCGAGCACCTGGAGGCACCACAGGTCGAGGTGCTCCAGGCAGGCGTTCAGGCTCGGGCCGGACTCGGCCCTGGCCGCCAGGGACGCCATGGTGGCGGGCGGAGGTTCGCAGAGGTCGGGCCTGGCGACGAGGAGGGCCTCGAGCCGCTCGTCGCTCCATTCCGCCAGTGCCGCAGCCAGCCTGCCGGCGCCCCCGGTCGCTCGGACTGCCGCCGCAGTGACCACGCTGCCTCCTCGGTTCGTTCGGTTGGAGAGGATCGAGCACTACCGGGGAAGTGGGGCGACTCTACCGAGGGCACCGAGCCGAAGGGTGGATGCGGCGTGGCCGGCCAGGGCCGCCTTGGAACAGCTCGCACGGCCGCGCCCGCCGCGCCTGCCCTGCGGTGCGCCGGCCAGCCTTCGGCTGCCCCCGCCGGCCGGCGGCGGTCTGCCCCGGGGCGGCCGGGCACCGG